>CAYFFH010000050.1:0-12827 GCA_964342175.1 uncultured Enterobacteriaceae bacterium
GTATCTCGGAAGGCGTCGCGCAAAGTCTACTTCGGCGATATTGATGATTTTCGCGAAACCGAAATCTATGATGGTGATTTGTTGGAACGCGGCATGACAGTCGCCGGACCGGCTGTTGTCGAGCAAGCAAACACTACAATTGTCGTATTTCCGGGCCAGGTACTCGAGGTCAATGAATACGGTGATTTTGTCTTAGACCTATAATTGAGTTCCATAAACTCTAGATGGAGGATCGAATATGAGCACGATGGACCCAATACAAAATTTGGGCACCGAAAGCGATTCGGTGCAACTTTTAGCTGCTGAAAATATCGATCCAATTACGTTTTCAGTCATCCTCAACCGGTTTAATACGATCGCGCGAGAAATGACGCTAGCACTCGAATACACCTCATGGACCTCAATTCTCGCGTTGGCGCGCGATTTCTCGTGCGCGATCTATGACGTCAAGGCGCGCCAGGTATGTATGATGGACGCGTTACCCATTCACACCAATTCACTCCATGTGATCCTCCGGGCAATGGTTAATGCCTTCGAAGGCAACGTTTATGACGGCGATGTGATCGTGAGCAACGACCCATACAGCGGAAATACCCACGTCGGTGATTTCGTCACCGCATGTCCCGTGTTCTATAAAGGCGAGCATCTTTTTTGGGCGGTAACGAAAGGACATCAACTCGATTGTGGTGCCTACGAGGCCACCAGTGTCGCACCAAGCGCCAAAGACGTTTGGCAGGAAGCGTTGCAGCTACCGCCTATTAAGTTCTATGAGAAAGGCGAACCACGCCAGGACGTGATTAACATGTACCTCGCCAATGTCCGGTATCAAGAGTTGCTAAACGGTGATCTAAAAGCGCAGCTTGGATCCATTTGGACCGGCAAACGTCGTATGATTGAACTCATTGATGAGTATGGACCCGAAGAGTTGACGCACTATGTCGAGGCGATCCTAGATTATGCAGATCGCCGCACAAGCGCAGAAATACGAAATATCCCGGACGGCACCTATGAAGCGGACTCGTGGATTGATACCGATGGCATGGGCAACACCAACCTCACTGTCCACGCTGCAGTAACAGTAAAAGACGACAATATTCATGTCGACTTCGCCGGCAGCTCGCCACAGGGTGCGGGTGGCACCAATGGCACGGTTGGGGTGATGGAAGCATCTGCTGGAATACCTATCCTTACGGCAATCGATCCAGATATCCCGCATAACGATGGCTGCCTCAGGCATATCACTTGCGATGCACCTGAAGGCTCAATCGTGAAAGCGAAATATCCGGCGGCAACCGCTATGGCGACTTTATGCCCGGCCGCTCAAGAACAAGAGGTGATTTGGAAAGCACTTGCCCAAGCCGTACCTGAGCGAACATCTGCAGGCTACGGTGGATTCCACTGCATACCCTCCATTTCCGGCGTTGATAAACGCGAAGGAAAAGAAGAAGGATGGGCCGCTATGTTTTTTAATGGCGGCTCTGGCGGAGGCGCTTCAAAGACCGCCGACGGCTGGCCTCTAATCATGCTTTCATCTGGACTCGGGGGCCTAAAAATTATCAGTACCGAGATGAGTGAGTTGCTCTATCCGATCATGATGGATCAGCATGAAATCGAAACCGACTCCATGGGTCACGGTAATACGATGGGAGGTGCTGGGATCCGGATCGAAGTACGCCCCTACGATACGCCAATGGAATGCCATGCCACTGGTGATGGTGCAGCGAATCCGCCATTCGGTGTGTTTGGCGGTACACCAGGGATTGGAGGCGGTAACTATCGCGAAAATCTCGACAGCGGTCACCGCGACTACTGCTCAAGCAAAGGCTACATGCTTATAGAACCGGGTGATATGTGGGTTGGTGTCTCGTCCGGCGGTGGCGGTTTCGGTGATCCACTCACGCGCTCTGCACAGAAGGTTTGCGATCATGTGAGAGACGAAATCATCAGCTTCGAAACGGGGCGCGACATCTATGGCGTGGTGATGGACCCGGCTACCTTTATTCTCGACGATCAGGCCACCACGAAACGTCGAGTGTTACTTGCCAAAGAGCGCGGTGAAGTACCCGTCATCCAACCATCTCACGCGGACTCGGCAACATGGCTAAAAGAGAATATGCGAGAGGGAGATAACTACCTACTTGACCCCTTACCATAGATAGGATTGACATAACGCAAGATCATTAAAATCGCTTATTGTTCTTGGATCAAAATCGAGTGCAAGAACTCAATCAGCACTGAAAACGATTCGAGCGTGCAACGACATCCTACGTATACATCTGGCCGGACCAGAATTAGTTCCCCACCTGGGGTCGCGTTCAGAGCAGTCGCCACGAGGGCCTTTCGATCTTCAATGGGCAACAAACCCGGCCAAGGCTGAGGGATTCCCGGTGCAATAAGTTCCATCCGGATCACACCGGGGAAATTATTTTGAATTAATTGATACACTTCGGTCGCCACGTCCAACTGTAACCCATCGATCCGATCCAATATCGCGAGTAGGGTAAAACGAGTGTGTGCAAATAACTGATGCAAGCGCACGTAAGATGACACCACGACATCCGGTACGCGTTCGCCTATCGCAGGAGAGGTATTGGTATTACAGCCATCCGGCAGATCAATCGTATTCGTGTAGTTATAACTTAGCCCGGAGATCCGAGAGACGGCGTTGTCGTTCCAACCGTCAGTCTGAGTTAACGCCATACGATCTTCGAGACCGCTGCCATGTGACAAGATTATCTCATGAATGGCAGAACTGCCCTCGATAACTTGTTCGGACACCGGCTCTCGTTCTATTGCATAGGTCTCCAGCAACGACTCGCGGGCCTTACCTTGGATTACTAGCGCTAGCTTCCAGCCCAAGTTGTAGGCATCCTGCATACAAACGTTCCAGCCCTGGCCACCGGCGACCGAATGGATATGCGCTGATTCTCCGCATAAAAACACATGGCCTTGTCGATATTTCTCTGCTTTTCGAATCCAAATCTCCCAAGTCGTTTTCCAGTCCGGATCACCGATACTAACCGCAGGCAAATCGGCTTCAACAATCGGCGTAATTAGATCTGACTTAGCAATTTCCTCAGGGTCGCCCTGCGCGCTGACTAAAACACGGTGATTTTGACCGGCAATTTTCCCGATCATAAGAAATGTATCTTTTGAGATGTAGTAATGTAAAAGGTTATCGGCCCCTTTAAAATTTTCTAATCGGGCATCGATCATTTGCATCACCAGCCCTTCG
This sequence comes from uncultured Enterobacteriaceae bacterium, assembly GCA_964342175.1. Lineage (GTDB taxonomy): Bacteria > Pseudomonadota > Gammaproteobacteria > UBA11873. The sequence goes on from CAYFFH010000050.1 coordinate 3,236, forward strand.
TACTCCATCCCGGAATATTTGATACCCAGACATTCTCGAGTTCGGCTATGTAACCCGTCGCATGCGACAACCCATTGCGGATGAGAGATCTCCTCTGTGATCGAGCCCTCTACCTCACACTTGAGCGACACTAGTAGTTGGCCTGATGCATCCTCGGATACGGTGGTTAGTTCAGTGTTCCATTCAATAGGAATACCAAGATTCGACTCTAAATGGTCGCACAGAATTTTTTCAGTTTCATTTTGATTGAACATACAAACGAATGGGTAACGGGTAGCGAGCCGCGTATAGTCTAAGCGTGGTTTTAAATCGCTTTCACGAAAATTAAAAATATAACCCTCGTTTAAGATGCCTCCCTGTAGGAAACGTGGTGCCAACGCCATATCGTCAAGCACTTCCATCGTCCGCGCATGTATGGTTATTGCCCGCGAAGTGTGCCCGTGACCGCTACGCCGCTCCACAATTCGGCAATCAATTCCACGACGCCGCAGCTCAATAGCTGTAACCATGCCCGTCGGACCCGCACCGACGATGAGAACGTCAGGATTTGAATGATTTTTCACACGATTCTGTCTCAAGACGAATATCCCAGCTTACATTAACCTTTTAGAATTGTTCAGCCCGCCAAACAATAGGAAATACATCGTCATCCGATATGAGAGCACCCGGCTTTAAAGCGACGTCCTCTTGGGTCACAATTGGATCCGTGCCCAAACGCGGATCCCAACGCGCGTCGTCTCCCAGCCATCGTGTTGATAATGCTATTCGGCGCCGATCAGGCGACCTATTTGCATGGGATGTATGAGCTATGGCTGTATTAAATATCACCGCATCACCGGCTCGTGTGTCAAAAGATAAAAATTCGTAGAGATCTCGCTGCTGATTAAAGTCAGGAATCTCTTCTCCTTCACTCGCACTGATCCATTTGCCAAGTTCCGTATCTTCACCACCTGGGATAACCGGCTTGTACCATTTTTCCCACATGTGCGAACCACGTACAAATTCCAACCCACTGGAATCCAAGTCAGCGTCCGTCAAAGACAACCAAACTGAGCAGATTTGGGATCCTTTAAACGGCCAGTATGGTAAATCTTGATGCCAAAAAAACTCTTCGTCAGTATTTGGCTCTTTTACAAACACGTGATCGAAATAGATACGTGCCGAACTTGATCGCATCGCTTGCGCGGCCAACTCCGCAACCCCAGAATTAAACACATAATTTCGAAACTCGTTCTCGGTCGGCCACAGGTAGCGATCGTGAAGAAAGCGTTTATTGTCCGAACCAGGATTCGTATCCTGGACCCACTTCCCAGGATTGGAAAGCTGCTTGTTGATAGCGATAACCATGCGCTCTATCCAGGTCGGGTCGACGCATTGTTTTACCAAAGCGACGCCTTCAGTGTGGTAGCTCTCGATCTCCGCATCGGTGAGATCCCGATATGCTGTTTCCGACATAACTTAAACCCTCGTCTGAACCTAAAATTGATACAATAATAGGGCGGTTACGCGCCATTTGGACCTTAACATAAATAAGTCGATCGAGAGAAAACTATGCCGCCCAGACTTAATAGATTAGTATTTTGGCCGAGGACTAACGATACGTCGCGAAATTAAACCTATGCTCAAGCTCTATCACAACGATATGTCGTCGTGCGCACAAAAAGTACGTTTTGTTTTGCATGAGAAAGGGGTTGAATGGGAAAGCGAAGAGCTCAATCTCCGCGCGGGTGATCAACTCACACCTGAATTCCTGAGGATAAACCCTAAGGGCTTAGTGCCAGTATTAGAGCATGATGGCAATATCTTAATTGAATCCAATGTGATCATCGAATATCTGAATGAGGTTTTCCCAGATCCTGAACTATTGCCTCAAGATGCATACGGCCGTGCAATGGCCCGACGTTGGATGAAGCGTCTTGACGATGGGATGCATCTGGAGACAATCGTCTTGAGCTTTGGAATCGCTTTTCGGCATCAACTTATTGCGGCCCTAAAGACTGATCAAGCATTGGAGCGTCATTTCTCCTCTATCCCCGATCCGTATATCCAGGACGTACAGCGACAAGTGGTAACAGGTGGCATCGGATCTCCACGTTTCGAGCAGGCGATCATAGCATTCGAGAAATTGCTAAAAGAATTAGATCAGGAGCTCGCATCCCACGCGTGGATCGTCGGTGACGCGCTAACGCTGAGTGATATCGCGTACGCTCCGTATGGGACGCGTCTCGAACACCTCCACCTGAGTCGCATGTGGGATGATAAACCTAACTTCGCACGTTGGTACGAAGCGATAAAAGAAACCTCCGGGTATCAAACAGGGTTAGCCGAATGGTTTAACCCAAAATACTTGCCACTAATGGCCGAAGCGGGGAACGAAGCATGGCCGCGGATCGCAAAGCTTCTGGCAAACATAAATGCTTAAAAAATCAGATCCCCAGCGAGTGTTACGTACCACATTGTTCTATCGCAAAGGCAATTTAATGCAAATTTATACTTTTCAAGACTGATCGAAGCCGGGGATCTTGACAGTTAGACTCTGATTACCCTGCTCTGGCGCCTGTTATAGTAGACAATGATGGCGGCCGCTACAGAAATAGTAACCGCCGGACCTATTAACCCGTGATTTGAAACGGCAGTCGATTCCACGTACAAAATACCGGCGATTGACGCAGATAAATAGGATGCCAACGTGCCACAGAGCATCGCTCGTAGACCTAACCTTGCTAGATCGTGCCTACGATCAGGAGCCATTCCACCAACCCCCCCGATCAAAATAGCAACCGACCCAAAGTTAGCAAATCCACAAAGCGAAAACGTCGCAATAAGTACGGATTTCGCATCTAACGTTCCACTGTCTAGCATCGGCGCCAACTGACTGTATGCAACAAACTCATTAACTACCAACTTGGTACCCATGAGCCCTCCGACTGTCGCAGCGTCTTGAAGTGGCACACCCATGATTGCTGCCGGATAATAGAACAAGGCTCCTAAAACACTGCCGAGGCTAAGCTGGTTTAGGTCCATATTCAGTATTACTGCGCTTTCACCGAGAGGGAATATTGTCGTCGCCAAAAGTAACCCTAGCTTACCGATTCCGTAGTTGAGAAACTCTACTAACGCTAGCACTGCGATCAGAACTGCAGTTGCGGCGACACCAACCTTCAAACCTTCTATTGCACCAGTAGACACCGCATCGAGAACATTAACCGATTTTTTCTCTATATTTAGTGCTATCCGCCCCATTGTTGTGGATTCTTCGACCTCTGGATACATCATCTTTGAGATCACGAGGGCACCAGGGATCGCCATAATACTAGCTGCCATCATAAACTCAGCTGCTATTCCCATCTGAATGTATACCGCCATGATTCCACCAGATATACAGGCCATCGACCCGGCCAAAATCGCCGTCAGTTCCGACTGGGTCGCCCTTGAAAGAAAAGGTTTGATCAACAACTGAGCCTCTAACATTCCAATCAAGACACTGGCCGCATTTGATGTCGCCTCAGAACCACTCGCTCCCATTACGCGGTAAATCACCAACGCGATAAATTGAACCACCCGTTGCATTAAACCAACGTGGTACGCGATCGCAGACAACGCTGATACAAAAATTAGAGTCGGGATCAGCTTAAAAACAAAGATAAACGCACCTGGAGCACCAAACAATTCCGTCATTCTTTTAGAGTCGTTCAAGGGTCCCAGAACGAAGCTTGCACCATGATTTGCGAAACTTAGCAATCTCTCCACTCCTTGGCCGAGCAACTCAAATAAAGCATGACCCCATGGGGTTTGTAAGATGAATACTGCTGAAATAATTTGAAGGCTGAAACCGCAAATGACCAAGCGCCAATTAATGCGTTTACGATTGTTAGACAGGGCATAGACAGCACCGAAAATAACTGCGATACCTATTAAGCCGGTAAATTGATCCATAAATTTTTACCTATTTTTTTCTTAATACCCATCAATCAAAAACGAGCACTCGCCCGTTATGAATTTTCCGATTATAGGTAGTTATCGGTTCTCGCCAGTTTGAACAAGCTCGAACGCGTCTTTTGCCAACTGCTCGGTGTCCCCAACCTCACCAGTCAACATCTCGTAGTTACTTCGGTCGATCACGCTGACTCCAGCTTGGACCGCTGGGCGATGTTCGATCACTTCAAGCCAGCGCCGTAAGTTGGGAAAGTCATCCACTGATACACCTGCCCAAAAGTAGATCCGCACCCAGGACCAGTTAGCAATATCAGCAATCGAATAATCGCCGGCAAGATACTCGTTGTTTGCAAAATGACCGTCGAGCACGGAAAATAAGCGACGCACCTCAGACTGAAATCGATCGATCGCGGCCGGGATTTTCTCCGGGAAATAGCGCGAGAAAATATTCGCCTGCCCCATCATTGGCCCGATTCCACTCATTTGGAACATGAGCCACTGGATAACGGCGGTACGGCCCGAGCGTTCTACCGGCAAAAGTCGGCCGCTAATTTCGGCAAGATAGATCAGAATCGCTCCAGATTCGAACACTGTAATACCTTCCTCCGTATCAATTATGGCCGGAACACGACCGTTCGGATTGATACGAAGAAAATCTGATTGCTTCTGCTCACCCGCCATAATGTCAACTCCGCGAACAACATATGCGACACCCATCTCCTCTAATGCAATTGAAACCTTCCAGCCATTCGGTGTCGGCCAAGTGTAAAGTTCGATCATATTTTGCTCCTAATTGCACTCATTTTGCAGGGGGATAATTTTGCACGCCATCTCAAGTCGAAACCAGTAGGAAAAGAATTGCCTTCTCGCCACCCTGCAGCTGGTCCAACGCACGACGACTATATTGCCACCCAACTATCCGTGAGACTCCGGGTAGGTTACAGTTAGCTCAGACCACGACAGCGCAAATCGTGTTACTTCAGTGAACGAGACTAAACTTCTTGATAGATTTATACACAGCAGCTACGCCAAACGGTTGGAAAGCGACAATAACGCTCGAAGAACTGGGTTTACCCTATACGCTGCACTCTGTAGATTTGTCTGCAGGGGAACAAGATACGCCAAAGTTTCGGGGACTGAACCCGAACGGCCGCATCCCGGTTATCGTAGATAATGAGACTGATATAACCGTATTTGAATCCGGCGCAATCCTAATGTACCTGGCGGAGAAAACCGGGCAACTGCTGCCACAGGGCTTGAGCGACCGCTATTACGTGATCCAGTGGCTCATGTTCCAAATGAGTGGAATCGGACCAATGCAAGGACAGGCAGTTGTCTTCGAACGATATTTCGGTGAAGACGTACCTGCTGCTCGGAACCGTTACAAGAACGAAACTCGACGCCTATATAACGTACTAAATACCCACCTGGCAGAGCACGAGTATCTCGCCGGCGATTATTCGATTGCAGATATTGCTAATTGGGCTTGGATCAAAACCCACCGCTGGGCACGAATATCTGTCGATGGACTAGACCATTTACAACGCTGGATCGACATCATCGCCGCTCGGCCAGCGGCACAACGTGGTATCGAAATCCCTCCGCCCGCCGGTAACTCGACAAAACAAAAAACGCTTGGTGCGAGTATTACGACTCGCTGACAAGTCTGAAGTTAGGAACTGATCTCAGTGCAGTCGACCCCAATCGTAAAAGATCTAGTGCTGATCGGCGGCGGGCACAGCCACATCGAAGTCATTAGACGTTTTGCAATGCGCCCACTACCGGGAGTTCGGCTAACCGTAATCGCGCGCGATGTTCACACAACCTACTCTGGCATGCTTCCGGGTCTAGTTGCCGGGCACTACACCTTCGACGACACACATATTGACTTAGGGCCATTGGTCCAATGTGCCGGCGGACGGCTCTATCACGACAATGCAATTGCCATAGACCCCGAAGCAAAGACTGTAAGTTGTTTTCGCCGCCCCCCCATTTCCTACGATCTGTTGTCGCTTGATATCGGGTCCTCTCAAGATACCTCCGTTCAAGGGGTTACCGAATTCGCGATTCAAGTAAAACCAGTAAGCAATTTCACATTACGCTGGGCCGAAGCTGAGAAGCGGATCCTTGCCAGCACGACACCACAACGTGTTGGATTCGTTGGCGGTGGTGCCGGCAGCATCGAATTATTGTTCGCGATCCGTCACCGCCTACTAAAACTAACTGCTGGCGCTAACGAAACTCATACCAAACTGTCATTTCAGCTAATCACGGCAAGCGACCGTCTCCTGCCAGGCTACAATAAGCGTGTTCAGAACAAGTTCGAACAACTTCTTATATCTGCCGGAGTCGAGATCAATCTGTGCGAACGAGTGGTGAAGGTTGAAGAGGGCTTAGTCGTTTCCGAATCCGGGAAACTAATTGACCTAGATCATTTGTTTTGGGTTACCGAAGCCAGTGCCCCGGTGTGGCTTAACGCAACTGGCCTTGATCTGAATGCCAACGGGTTTATTCTCGTTCGTGATACGCTTCAGTCTGTCTCACACCCCAGTATATTTGCTAGCGGCGATATTGCCGCCGTAGTTGAACATCCACGACCAAAATCTGGGGTTTTCGCTGTCCGGCAAGGGCCCCCTCTCAAGGAAAACCTATGTCGATCGCTCACGGGCCAGCCGTTACGCTCATTTAAGCCCCAACGACAATCCCTTAGTCTTATCAGTATTGGTGATCAGTACGCGATTGGTGCGCGCGGTCCATTTACTCTTGGAGGTCGTTGGGTATGGCGCTGGAAAGATTGGATCGATAGACGCTTTATGAAAAAGTATTGCGAGCTACCCGAAATGACGGGCGCTGCAACAACAGAACTACCCGTCTACTCGACCGATATAAAACAACACGATCTTCAAACCGATCCGATGCGTTGCGGGGGTTGTGGTTCAAAGATTGGTGCCGATGTTCTACGAGACGCATTAGGCACATTGAAGCAAAAGAGCTACAACGATGTCATCATTGGACTCGACCAACCGGACGACGCAGCGGTAATCAAATCGAAACCTGGCACGGTACTAGTACAGACCGTCGATTCCTTTCGTGCGCTCATCGACGACCCATTTGTATTCGGCCAGATCTCCGCGAATCATTGTTTAAACGATATTTTCGCTATGGGCGCGACGCCCCAAACCGCGCTAGCGATCGTTACGCTACCATTGGCAAGCGCAGACATTATGCGTAACGACTTAGTGCAACTGATGTCCGGCGCTATTGAAGTTTTCGACGCAGCAGATACCGCCGTTGTTGGGGGACATACGAATGAGGGTCCAGAACTAGCACTGGGTTTCGCGGTCAACGGCTATATCGAGTCCGAACTACTGAAGCGCAAAGGTGGCGCCCAGCCCGGTGATCGATTGATCCTGACAAAACCGCTGGGAACCGGGGTTTTATTCGCCGGGGCGATGCGCGGTAAAGCAAAGAGTCGCTGGATCGAAGCGGCACTTCACGCGATGCGGCAATCGAATGGTCCAGCAGCGCAATGTATACGTGAGCACGATTCAAACGCACTAACCGATATTACTGGATTCGGCTTATTTGGACATCTTTTAGAAATGTTACGTTCACCGAGCACGACCGCGACTGTTGCCCTTGATCGCATAGCATTATTCGATGGTGCAAGGTCGCTAGCCAATGAGGGCATCTTAAGTTCGCTACAATCAGCGAATTTAAAGATCGAGGGATCGATTGACGCAAACGGTATCGATCAAAATAATTCGATATACCCGTTATGCTTCGATCCACAAACGTCAGGAGGACTCCTCGCCGCAGTTCCGGAGGCCAACGCCAAAGCCTGCGTTTCGAAATTACGGGAACTAGGTTATGGCCAGACCACCGATATTGGTTCTATTAACCACTTTTCCGCGGGACCGGGGGGAATGCTAATCGCGCTCGTCTAAATGACTATCCTCGGCGCTCCGTATGGCACTGGCGTGAGCCTAGAGCTCCTTTGCAGACAACGGACCGATAATTTTCTAATTCAGTCGGTGGCTTTACGCTCCGGAATTACTGTGAAAAACATACGATAATTCCTGTATCCCTATTTAATGTGAAAGGCGCACTTCGAACAAATAACACCCGGTACATCGAATTAGTCGTCTCGTTGTTTTTCTATATAAGGTTTATTGCTAAGATTAGTAAAATTAACCTCATCCACTGGGGTTTTTCCTAAGGGGTGGCTGTAAGGCCTGAGACATTATTCAGTAATGAACCCTGTGAACCTGATCCGGATAATGCCGGCGTAGGGATAGGATACTACTTTTTGTAGTTCTCTCTACCGTATCCGGGTCTCTTTGAGCGAACGCTCCCGGGGACTTTTATGTATTTTCGATTTTCCGCCTTGTTGCTAATTGCCTGGCTACCAAGTGCTTTACTTGCCGATACCACGTCACGCCCATATGAAGAAGTAATCGTAAAAGCCGGATTCTACGACACTAAGCTCATGGAGAGCGCGGGCAGTATTAGCGTGCTTGACGAAGCAGTTATTACCGATCGCTCGGCACGGCACCTGGAAGAAATTCTTGGCGTGCTGCCAAACGTCAGCTTCACGGGCGGCGGCGGGCGAGCACGGTTTGTTCAAGTTCGCGGAATCGGTGACCTTGAGCAGTTCGTAGATCCAAAACATTTTCCTTCAGTTGGGATTACTATCGACGGAATCGAGGTCGGCACAACAGCAACTGGTAGCAGGCTAATGGATGTACAACAAGTCGAAGTATTGCGCGGACCTCAGGGTACACGCTTTGGCGCGAATGCGCTTGCCGGGATGATAAATATTCGCACCTCAGATCCGAGCGACGTTTTATCCGGATATGTAGATGCTGGATACGCAAACTTTGATACTTGGAACGTTGGGGCTGCTTTAAGCGGACCGTTAACCGAACGAGTTGGAGCTCGGATCAGTCTGAGCAAAAACAGCTCCGACGGTTTCCTCGACAACACCTTTCTTGGGCGCGACAACACCAATAAGCGAGATGAGTTTTCGAGTCGTGGAAAATTGCACTGGTCACCCTCCAACGACGCAGACATCAGACTAACTGCGGCCTATTCGAATATAGACAACGGTTATGATGCTTTCTCATTAGAGAACAACCGCCGTACACGTACGGACCGCCCCGGTACCGATACTCAAGAAGCAATTACGGTGGGTTTATCCACAAATTGGACCCTAAATGCCGGGCTACAATTGGAAACTCAACTCAGTTGGAGTGACGTTGATGAGCAGTATGGGTTCGATGAAGACTGGGTATTCGCAGGTTTTTGTGATGGCGTAACCTGTAACCCGCTGGTCGAATTTAACAGTACGGATCTATTTGAACGCGATCGGGAGGTTTTCTCGGCCGATGTGCGAATAAAGTCTAACCCAGCAAGGATCGACTGGGTGCTTGGTTTTTATGCCCAACAACGTAACGAGGATCTCGATCGCCAACACTTTGGGCGCTTTGCTAGTAAATACGAGACCGAGCGCTACGCCGGCTACGGTCAGGTAATAGTAGAACTTAACGACCGCTGGGCAGTTACCGGCGGGTTTCGCTACGAGCAGTTCAATGACGAGTACTCAGACACTAACCGCCTTATAACTGAATCGAAAGAGGGTTATTGGAGTGGGCAG
>CAYFFH010000051.1:0-12800 GCA_964342175.1 uncultured Enterobacteriaceae bacterium
GTGCCTTAGTAGCAGTGGCACGTGCTGCCGCAAAGATCGCGGGGTCAACTCCGGTGACCTTTTCCTTCATATCACGCACTTTTCTTAGAGTCGCACCTTCGCTAACAATCTTACGTGCAAATGCCTTAGCTCCTTCAAGGAGATCGCCTTCGTCGACCAAAGCATCGATCACACCTGCTGCGTGAGCGGTAGCCGCATCTATATGGCTACCATTCGCGATCGCCTCAACAGCTGCCTGAGCACCTATCAAGCGTGGCAGACGCTGGGTACCTCCGGCACCCGGCAACAAACCCAGATGAACCTCCGGCAACCCTACCTTCGCAGACGGTACGGCAACCCGATAGTGACAGCATAGTGCCGTTTCAAGTCCTCCCCCAAGCGCTGTCCCATGGATAGCCGCTACGACAGGTTTGGACATGCTTTCCATCGCGTTTAGCGGCAGCGAAAAATGCGGAGGTTTCGGCGGCTTGCCGAATTCGGTGATATCAGCGCCAGCTATGAAAGTACGGCCGTCGCAGATCAAAATAGTGGCTACCGTATCGTCCGCGTCTGCCGCCGTAAAACAGTCATAAAGACCCTGGCGGACGTGGTGAGATAAGGCATTAACCGGGGGATTATTAACTGTGACGACACTGATATCGCCGTCAACAATATACGAGACGGATTGGCTCATGGGCAGACCTTTCTAATATATGGAATCGGTTTATAACTATCATTCTACGTTAAAGTCGTGCGGATGTTGGTACTTCTCCTACGAAAACGAATAGTTCCCTCCTCAAGATGCAACAAAGACATCAATCGGCAGATGGTTTCCTACTCAGGTCCGTCCATTGCATGAACGCGATGGAAAGTAAGACAATCACCCCGCCAAGAGCCTGCAATGCACTCAAGACCTCACTAAACAACAACCAAGCCAAAAAGATTGACGTAACCGGCTGAATATTTACCACCATACCGGCCTTGAGTGCACCAATTTTAGTAATCGCATAAAAATATAAAGGAGTTCCAATTGCCTGAAATATGGCAACCCAAACTGTCCCACTCCACCCTCCTAGGGTGTCAGGCCAGCGCACTTCAGCGAGGAATATTGCAATCGCCACCAGCGACAGCGTCGCTCCGAGGCTGAAATGCAAAGTCAGCGCCAGTACATCGATCTGCCGGAAGTAGCGCGCAACCAAGATTGCATTTACTGCGGTCGCGACCGATCCCATCAGCGCTAGCGCGGTGCCGCGGCTATCGACGTTACCAAATGATACGCCGAGCATAATGGCAAGGCCCACGAAAGCGACCATTACCGCGCCAACTTTCATCATTGACACGTGTTCGATTCGGAGGACCATCACCAAGACCGCGATGATGATAGGGAAAGTGAAGAACAACAAGGATGCGAGACCGACCGAGATGAATTCCACCGAGCCGATATTGCCATACGCTATCAACCCCATTAGTACGCCGTTAAGGGCGACCATCCAAAATAAAGGTGCTGGGATCTTCATCGAACGACTGGATAGCTTTAATCCAACTGCTAACACGACGACAATAAACACCGAACGAAACACGGCAACCGCGATCCCACTAGCACCGCCGTCGAATGCGTATCGCGATACAGCAACAGCAGCGCCGAGAACCACCGCACACACTATCACGGCAGCGAGGCCCCTAAACTGGTCTCGATTTTTGTCCACTCTAGTCTACGCTAGCTGCACAAAGAGCTGTCGAAATGTAGCAACTGGATGAGGCACCAGCGAGCACGGAGGTAAACCACAGAGTTTTCGCTAGCGATCAAAGATGTTCCTTGTACCATTCGAGCGCACTCGTCGCAGCCTCAGCAAAATTATCCATGTAAACATCGTAGTGACGGCAGTCGATCTCGACTAACCGCTTTGGCTCACTAATTCGATCAAACGCCTCTCGTTGCCAGTCGGTCGGGGTCGTATGGTCATTTCTCGCCACGATCATCAATAGTGGTAACGGTGAAATCTGATCGGCAAAGATAATCGGCTCGTAGCATCGCAACAAATCGAACGAGCGCACAGTCAACTCATTGCGATAACAATTGTTTGTGTCGTTGCGCTTGATCCATTCTTCAGTCTCGGAATTGTGTAATGCGGCCGGGATTGTTGCCGGCGTCTTGCCATTTCGGCGTGCGTCGCGATCGGCATCTAGGCGCGCAATAAACTTATCGCGCTTTTCTTCCGGCACCCAAGTATTAAAGGTTCGAGAGCCGCTAACCAAGGGGACTTGCGATACGGCGCAGCGCACGCGATTATCGAGTGCGCTGACGGTAAGCACATGACCGCCAGCATAGCTGGTACCCCACAAGCCGATCCGTTCTGGGTCAATTTTAGGCAAGGCACGCACAAAGGAAATCGCTTCGCGCAGATCTGCCACCTGCCGCCACGGATCGGATTCCCCCCGCGGCCACCCGGCGCTCCGCCCCCAGTTGCGATGGTCATAAGCAAGACAAGCATACCCCGCATCAACAAATATCTCGGCGTAGTGTTCCAGATCCAAATCGATAATCCCGCTTAATCCGTGCAGAAGAATGATAAGCGGCTGTTTGGAAGTGGCGTTTGGTCGTGCTATCCACCCGGCTAATTCAATTCCTTCACTAACAAATACGATATCGTCCTTATCCACTAAATTTCCTTCGCGATTATTATTGCAACTCGAGGTAAATCAACCCAATACATGAGAATCAATGATTATAGAGCCTGACGCAACCGTATTGAACGCGCCATCCACCCGGCCCAACCTGCTATGACGCCGCATATCGCTGCGATGGCGAATGCTAAATCATAGGTGCCGGTATGATCGAATACATATCCGGCCAACCATGGACCGATAGCGCTACCGGCAGCACTGCCAAAAAGCCCGATTCCTATGATCGAGCCGAAGTAAAGTCCGCTAAACCGATCACTCATCATTGCCGGTACCAAGGAGGCTGTGGCCGAATAACCCACCCCAAGCATGATCGCGTAGATGTAAACTCCAAATACAGATGAAACAAAGCCGAGCAAAAACAATACCCCAACACTACCCACCAAGATGCTAATGCCACCGACAAAGACGACCTCACGCTCAACCCGATCCGACAACCAACCTCCTCCGGTTTTACCAAATACACTAGCTAATCCGACAACACCCACGACAGACGCCGCAACGATTGCCGTATGCCCATGATCAACCAGATAAGCCACTTGGTGGACATGCAGCGTTTGTGAACACGTACTACCAAAAAAGAACGCAGCGACCATTAGCCAAAATGGGACTCTCTGCACCGCCTCCTTCAACGTGATCGAAGGATCAGTAGATTCCAGTAGGGTATTGGACGGCGCGACGGATTCCGCTAGGTCATGGACAAATTCGTCGTCCGATATCCGCGAAACTGAGCGCGGGCTGCTTGCTGACAGGTAAATCGCCGCTGGTACAATCCAAAACGCACAAATGCTGCCTAGCACCCGAAACGCAATGCGCCATCCATATGCATCGATCAATAGCTGACAAAGAGGTACAACGGTTAACATGCCAACACCAATACCAGAACTAACAATACCCATTGCAAGACCAAGTCGATGTTGGTAGCGCCGCTCGACCAAAACTAGAGCGGGTAACCACCCGCACAATGCAACAGATATCGCGGTCAAAACGCCAAATCCGGCATACAAATGCCACGGTGCAGAGATCAGACTATTCAACCACAGCGCAGAACCAAGCATTAACCCTCCTAGACCCACTAGAAATGATGGCCGCACTTTATCGCACAGCATACCGACGAAAGGATTAGCAATGCCGTGCACAATTGCGAATGTACTGAAGGCTCCCGCTAAAAGTGAGCGACTCCAATTAAACTCGGTAAGGAGCGCCACGAGGATCACGCTATAGGAATACCAAATCCCATAGGCAAGACCTAAGGTCGTGGCAATTATCCCAAGGCTCAGAGAACGACGGACAAACCCAAACGCGGGTAGTAATGACTGAATTAGCATGAATTAATTTGCGGCGGTTGCGAGTTTTAAGATGAATGCGAGATGTCACTCAAGTTGCATGATTATAACGCGATGGCGGCTTGCGCACTTCCATCACATGACCGCCAAGCCTATCGTGACGAAGATGCCTGGATCTGTTGCCCTGATCCGAAACCACATCTACAGATCGAGGCAATGTATTCACTAACAGATTTCACCCAAGAAAATGGTGCAACCTGCATCGTACCCGGTAGTCACCGTTGGCCTAGGAAACGGAAAGCTAAGCCCAAAGAAGTCATTCAAGCTGAGATGTGCGCCGGCTCTGCAGTCTACTATCTTGGACGCACGCTGCATGGTGGTGGAGCGAATAATACAGTGGATAATAGGCGAGGCATGTTCCTAGGCTTTGTTGTCGGATGGCTTCGCACTGAAGAAAATACGTTTCTAAGCGTTCCGATCGAACATGTCTACGATATGCCGATGCGCGCGCAGGAATTGTTAGGGTATAAATCTCACGCTGGCATCGGCGTCGTCAACGTCGGCAATCCGATGGCGTTACTTGAACAGCGAAATGACTGAACAACAAGCATTAAATACCTGGCGCGCATACCAATATACTTAGGACATCACTCCAAACTTAATCTGATGTATCTGTGAATAACAGCTACAGTGGTGGAAAGAAGCTCGCCCAAATCTAGGGCGCCAACACTCTTATTTCGACTTTGAAGCCCAGATAGCAAGCCGGTGACGCATCGACCTTTGTGAAACATCAAGCTCAGGCAGCGGTTGTATTATTTTGTCGTGGACCAGCAGCCGATAGATATACTCAATCTTCTCGGTAGCCGAGTCGGTTGGTTCGAACTCAACAACCCCACGCTCTTCTCCATATTGCATTCCATCGGCGATTGCTTTCTTTACTAATGCGTTTTCATTTTTTAATTTTTTCATTAAAACCCCTCGCTAACCTTTGAGAAGTTAATGCATGCAATTTCACTGCACTGACAAGCTCATTTCAATTGAATAATAAACTGATCTTCAGCAACATCAATAATATCGCCGGCCACAATCTTGCGCCGTTTGCGTGTCTCGATTTCCCCGTTAACCAATACGAGTCCCTCAGCGATAGTAAATTTGGCTGCGGCACCACTATCCGCGACACCCTCGAATTTTAAAATCTTATACAGTTCGACAGGTTGATGGACAAGCTCAACTACTTTCATCACCTTCTCTTATCCTATTGTGTCGGGTTTAAAGTTTTTCGCCCACTCCCGCAGTTTAAATTTTTGAATCTTACCGCTTGGGGTACGCGGAAATTCTTTAATAATTTCAAGTCTTTCCGGTAAATATTGTTTGATGATCCCACCTTCGATCAAGTACTCGATCATCGTCGAGAAATCGAGCGTGACTGCAGCACGTAACGATACGAAGGCACAACCCCGTTCGCCAAGCCTAGGATCCGGCATTGCGACAATTGCAGCATCCTGTATTCCAGGATGACGATACAACAACTCCTCGACTTCGACGATAGGAATATTCTCCCCTCCGCGTATGATGATATCTTTCGACCGACCGGTGATTCGGATATAACCATCGACATCCATGCGAGCGTTATCTCCGGTCTCAAGCCAGGAATCGGCATCCACCGCGTACGCCTCTGGGCGCTTTAAGTATCCGACAAAATCCGTGGCACAGCGGGACTGCAGGCGCCCCTCAACTCCAGGCGCAACAACAAAACCCCCTTCATCTACTACGCGAACAGCCTGATGAGGCATCGCACGTCCGTCGGTATCAAGTACCTTTTCTAGAGAGTCTCCAGGGTAGGTCGCGGTTGCAAGCCCCATTTCCGTCATGCCCCACGCACTCATCACATATAAATTCGGATAGGTTTCACGCGCCTGCTCTACTAAAATCCGCGGAATGGGAGCGCCAGCACAGAGAAACAAACGCAGTTTCGACAGGTTATATTTCCGGACCTCAGACGTTTGTACTAAATCACTGAGGAATGGAGTCGAGCCCATCGTGTGAGTACAGCCCTCGTTCGCAATTACACGCGCAGCAACCTCAGGTTCCCATATGTCCTGAAGAACGCTTTTGCTTCCATTGAATATCGACAAAATACATCCGTACATAAAGCCTGTCTGATGAGCTAACGGTGAGCCCATAAACATCACATCCTTGTCCTTGAAACCAAATAATTCGCGCGCGAGGAGCCCCTTACATAACAACGTATTGGATGTGTGCATTACACCCTTAGGTTCACCGGTGGTACCTGAGGTATACATGATCTCCGTTACGTCATTTGGGTCAGGTCGATGAGAATGAAATAGCGCGCCGTAATCGATTTCGGTTTCCCACGCTCGTTCCATGATGCAGGTTTCGAATGCAGTCCCAGCCTCTTTCCCCCCGATTACTAGTACATGATTGAGCGAGGGTAACCGCTCTTTTAGATCGTTAGCCATCGCCACGTAATCGAAGCCGCGAAATTCTCGGGGGACAATTAATACCCGAGCCTCAGCTAGACCGAGCATGAATTCCAACTCTCTCTCTCGAAAAATCGGCATCAGTGGGTTAATCACTGCACCGATTCGAACACAAGCGGCATAAACTGCAGGATAATGCCACCAGTTTGGGGCCTGTAAAGCAACTACCTGGCCACGTTCCACTCCCAGCGCGGCCAATGCACAAGCGATACGGATCGACCTCGTTTGTAGCTCACCATAACTCAAGCGTGTAACTTGTCCGGTCATACTATTGTTATCGACAACTGCAAGCGCCGCCGAATCTCGCCCAGCCGCCTCATCTAAATAGTCTGTGACCAGGCGGTCTGGCCACAGACCGGCCTCGCGCATCGTCGTGATCCGTCTTTTAGATAAAACTGGCGCAAAATCCATAGCCAAAACATCCGTCTCTATATCGACTCTCCGAGCCACCCGAGGAGAACCCCAATTAGCTTGCGGTTTGGTCGTTGAGAGACTATCAGCAAAAATGCAGTGTGAGAATGGACTAACCCTAGTCTTGCCAGAAGCGATATGATAGCGAAGGCAATCTCGAGTCGGTCACTATAGGGCATATGAGCTAGAGAGAGCCTCTATTTCATGCATAGGGTATTAAAATGGCAGGAAGTAACGGTGGTAATCGGGGAAACCCTTGGGAGAACGGCGGCTCACTGCCACCGGACGTGACAGATTTATTTCGCAATGGGCGAAACCGACTAAGAAACGCATTGCCACAAGGCGGGCCCCGAGGAATAACTGGCTTCGCACTGGTCGCGCTTATCTTGATTGGAATTTGGACGGCTTACTACACCGTACCGAGCGACTCGGTTGCCGTCGTGCAACGATTCGGAAAATACCTAAAGGAAGTGCCTCCGGGGCTGCACTTCAAGATCCCACTCGGCGTAGATCTGGCAACCATCGTGCCAGTTAAGCGGCAATTGAAGCAGGAGTTCGGATTTTCTACCTTAGGCGCGAGGGACCCTTATCAGAGCCCACGCGACGGTAAACGTGAAACCGAAATGGTGACCGGTGATCTCAACGCAGCGCTAGTCGAATGGGTAGTACAGTATAGAATCTCAGATCCGGCAAAGTTTCTCTTCGAAGTTCGCGAACCAGCAGAAACTCTGCGCTATGTATCCGAATCCGTCATGCGTGAAGTGGTCGGAGATCGAACTGTAGATGAAGTAATAACGATCGGTCGACAGGAGATTGAATCAGAAGCGTTGATGAAAATGGAAGCACTATCGACGAAGTATGAGATGGGAGTCAGTATCGACCAAGTGCAACTAAAGAATATCAACCCACCGGGGCCAGTGCAGGAATCATTTAACGAGGTCAATCAAGCGCAACAAGAAAAAGAGAAACTGATAAACGAAGCTCGGCGTGATTACAATAAGGTGATCCCACTTGCGGAAGGAGAAAAGGACCAACGGATTCGCGAAGCCGATGGTTACCGCATAAAGCGTATTAACGAAGCAGAGGGCGATGTGTCACGTTTTAACGCCTTACTTGCGGAATACACAAAGGCCCCAGAGGTGACTCGCCGCCGTATCTACCTCGAGACGTTACAAGAGGTCATGCCCCACATCCGATCAAAGGTTGTTGTTGACGAGCAATCACAGGGAATTCTGCCGTTACTCAACATAGATGGCCGTAAAGGAGACCTGCCATGAGTCGGTTTATTCAAATGGCTACCCTCGTAGTTGTTATCGTTTTGGGGATAGCGGCTGCGAACTCAATCTATACGGTTAATGAAGTTGAACAGATGATCATCACTCAGTTTGGCAAGCCCGTTGGCGAACCTGTTACGACGGCAGGCCTCAAGGTTAAGCTTCCGTTCATCCAAGAGATCAACCCCATAGATAAACGTGTACTCGAGTGGGATGGCAATCCATCAGATATGCCGACTAAGGACAAACTGTATATCTCGGTCGATCTGTTTGCTCGGTGGCGGATCACCGATCCGCTGCAATACTTCCTTCGCTTGCGCGATGAACGTAGCGCGCAATCTCGTCTCGACGACATTCTAGGGAGTGAAACTCGCAACGCAGTCGCTAAGCATGAGTTAATCGAAATCATTCGTACAACTAAGGATCGGCGTCCACTTCGTGATTCGTTGCTGACCGACGCGGAAAAGGAATTAGATATGGGCACGCTGGTTCCAATCCAAAAAGGACGCAAACTAGTCGAACAACAAATCTTTTCTGCCGCTGCTGAGAAGGTACTCGTGTTCGGGATCGAACTACTCGATATCCGCTTCAAGCGGATAAACTACAATGAAAGTGTGCGACCGAAAATCTATGATCGCATGATTAGCGAACGCCGTCAGATTGCAGAACGATTCTTATCAGAAGGCAATGGTGAAGCAGCGCGTATCCGTGGTAATCGCTTGCGCGAGCTCAACAAAATACAATCCGAAGCGTACCGCGAAGTTGAGGAAATCCGAGGCATTGCGGACGCAAAAGCAACCGAAATCTATGCGACCGCCTACAACCAAAGCCGCGAGGCAGTGGCGTTTTACGAATTTACCCGAACAATGCAATCCTACAAATCGATTATTTCCGAAAACACAACCATAGTACTATCAACTGACAGCGACCTGTTTAAATTTTTAAAAGGTATGGAACCTAATAACAGCTCACCGTGAAGTTGCCGAGTTAAACAACAAGCAGAAAAAGCACTCCGCGTTCCCTTAAGCAAGATACATTGCTACCACAAACGGGACCTTAATGATGAGAGAAGTCAACCTTGGAGAATTGTCTGTTTCAGCTATTGGACTTGGTTGTATGGGAATGTCGCAATCATACGGAGACGCGAACCTGGCCGAATCTGAACGTACACTGCATCGTGCCCTAGATCTTGGAGTCACTTTTTTGGATACAGCTAACGCGTACGGAAATGGGCATAACGAAGAACTCATAGGTCGAGTGTTGTCAGAAAGGCGCAATGAATTTGTCCTAGCATCTAAGTTCGGCCTCATCCGCCACGCTGACGGCTCGCGCAGTGTTGATGGTCAGCCCCATCGGGTTGTAAAACATTGTGAAGAAAGTTTGCGCCGACTGAACACAGAGGTGATCGACCTATATTACCTGCATCGGGTTGACCTCAAGGTACCGATTGAAGACACCGTTGGAGCGATGGCAGACCTTGTTACCGCAGGGAAAATCCGCTACCTCGGACTATCCGAAATTTCGACAAAGACCCTGTACCGCGCTCATGCAGTACATCCAATCACAGCAGTTCAGTCAGAATATTCACTTTGGACACGTGATCCGGAGACAAAAATACTCGGGGCATGCGCCGAGCTTGGAATAGGATTCGTCCCGTTTAGCCCTCTCGGGCGCGCCATGCTGACCGGTCACTTGCGTGACACGGCGGCGCTGAGTAAAAACGACTTACGCCTGACGATGCCGCGATTCCAAGGTGACAATTTCGCCGCCAACTTCTCATTAGTGCAGCAGCTCATCGCTTTTGCGGATCGAAAAGGCTGCACTGCAGCGCAACTTTCCCTCGCCTGGCTCTTAGCACAAGGACCTGGAATTGCGCCAATTCCCGGCACCAAGAAGGTCAGCTATCTTGAGGAGAACATTACAGCAATCAATCTCAACCTATGCCAAGCAGATATGGGTTACCTTGATACGCTATTTGCTCCAGGGCGAATAGCCGGCGATCGTTACGCCCCCGCAATGATGGCGATCGTTAGCCAAAGCTAGTCTTAAAGATATACCTGTTCGATTCAACCAAATGCACCTCAGGGCGCAGGGCCCATATCGTAGATCGCACGATGCAAAACACGCATAATCAAATTCTCCGGATCACCGTTCGCTATTAATGCAACATCTATATCGAAGTACTCCTTACCTTTCTTTTCGAAAAGATCGATCACTTGGGCGCGAATCTCAATCCGTTCATCATTCTGAGCCATTCCGTAGTTTCGGATCTCACTGGCTACGTGGATCCAGGGGCCTACGGCAAAATTCTGGTCAACAATGATATTTGCCTGGCGCAGCAGCCATGCTGGATGAGTAATACCACGACGATAAATCTCATTGTCATCTTGTAGCAAATCCAAAAACTCATCCGCTTCACAAGCAGTAAACGTCTGGCTGATGCTACCAAAGACACGTTCGCTGGCAAAACGCTCCCGCACCGCAGGCCACTTGGGATCTGGTAACGCACGGTGGGGCGGAATTGGATGATGAGGTATAGAAGACACAGTGCTAGAATTTTGCGACATTGAGCCACAAGCAACAACACAGGTCTGCCCGTCCGGGTTACAGACTTTGACGTTAAGGATGGCCTCACCCACGTCTTCGCTCCATCCACTCTCGACTGATAAGATTTCGCCGGCATAAACAGGTTTGCGAAACTGAACCTGTATTGATCCCTGCGCTAACCAACTGTCGCCAAAATGAGAGACGAAGGGATGCGTTACGAAACCAAATACCGTTACTCCTGGCACTAATGCGCCCCTAAAATTCATTGCCCTGGCCGCCGCATCGTTATGCATCGGATTACCGCTATCCGCGGCATCGTTATAGGCAGTCACAAGACGCGTTGGTGGATGGGGTTCAACCTCCATATGCGGTGCCTCCTTCAATGTTTGGAAGCTTAGTATACTAATTTTGAAAGCTCTCTAGACACTCCCATTCGTTCGTCGATACGCTAACTCGAACAACACTTGTGATAATCTAATTCAAATTTTCTATTAATCTGAGGCCTGGGCAGAACGTATGAGCGATAATTTAAACGTGTTCCATATCATGAAGACCGCACGACCAATGCGCCGGCTAAAGTCGGATCCCGTTCCACAGGCCCTCCTTGAGGAAATCCTTGATGCTGCTAGTTGTGCGCCAAATAGCTTAAATACACAGCCTTACAAATTCCTCGTAGTGCGTGATCCTACAAGCAAGGCTTTTTTCGGCGAGCGCTACGACGCTGCAATGCAGCCGAGATTTGCACCGATGATCGCAGATCCGAACGACAATTCGCCTACGGCACGTAATGTACGCACCGCGCTCGCGCTTGGTAAGCGTCTCAAAGACGTCCCTGTGTTGCTATTCATATGTGGCAAACGCGATTGGCCAATGGGCATCCCTAAATCAAAACGCAAGGGTTTAGCCCCGCCAAGTTATGGCTCCGTTTTCCCCTGCGTACAAAATATTTTACTTGGTTGTCGAGCGAAGGGCCTGGGCGCGAGTCTTACCACCATGCATCAAGTTTTCGAAGCCGAATTATGTGAACAACTGCAGATCCCCGATACGTATGGCATCGTTGCCGTGTTGCCAATTGGCTATCCTGAAGGAAATTTCGGACCGGTGACGCGGAAACCTTCCGCTGAGATCACCTACTTAGATCATTGGGGCGCCGCTCCTGAAAGTTAGCCTTAGGAGCACCGCGATGGGTATGCTAGTTAACGGGATTTGGCAAGATGACGACGTTGTCGGTTTTGCCCGCGATGGAAAGAATGTGCGATTCAATAGCGGGTTTCATGACTGGATTAAAGCCGATGTATCCTCGATGTTTAGTGCCGATACGTCGCGTTACGCTTTGTATTTAAACCGAACGTGTCCATGGTCCCATCGGGCCTCGGTGACAAGAGAGCTCAAAGGACTTGCATCTGTGATCGACGAAGTGTTGCTTGAACCGTCAATGGGCTCGCAATGTTGGTGGTTTGGAGACTCGGACGAATACACCGATCCCGCAATAGGCGCAACACACTTGCATGAGCTTTATTCAGCTTCAGATCCACAGTTTACTGGCCGAGTCAGTGTGCCTGTTCTGTGGGATAAAAAGCTAAAAAGAATCGTAAACAACGACTCCGGCTCACTAGCACGCATGTTTAATACAGAATTCAACCAGTTTGCCGAATTTCCCGAAGTGGATTTTTACCCGGAGACTCGGCGTGATGAGATCGACGAACTTAATGACTACGTAGCTGATCGCCTGAACGACGGCGTCTATCGTTGCCTATTAGCAAAGAGCCAGGCGGACTACGAACTCGCGTTTGATCGACTATTTGAGGCACTCGATTTCCTAGACGATCGCCTTGCGACAATGCGCTATCTTCTGGGTACAGCGCCAACTGAACCAGATTGGCGCCTATTTGCCTGCCTTGTGCGCTTCGACTCTGTTTATTATTCCCTCTACAAGTGCAATCTCAGACGAATCGTCGATTACCCCAACCTGTGGGACTATACTCGCGACCTATATCAGATACCGAACGTGGCGCGGACAGTTGATATGGAAGGGATCAAGAGAGGCTACTACGGAATTATCTCACGAGGCGGGATCGTGCCCAAGGGACCATCGATCGACTTAAACGAACCACACGCTC
>CAYFFH010000052.1:0-12793 GCA_964342175.1 uncultured Enterobacteriaceae bacterium
GAAGTCATCCGGGCCTGATTTGACCACCGTCACGTAATCGTTTCTTTTGGGAGCGCGACCACTCCGTCTTACCCGATCGGCCACGTGTTGGAAACCAGTTATTGCGGACTGTTACCGCATTTTTTTAACCAATTAATCCAAAATTCCCATCGATCCACACCATCGAGCGCTTCGGTCAAAGCGTCCTTTGTGTCTAACGGAATCTGAGTTCTAGCCAGTTGTGCTTTTTTAAGCTAGCGCTTGCTGTACTGCGGACGCTTCCGCGCTTTGTGTAATCCGATTTTTTTTCGTTCGACTTCACGTGAATCG
Source organism: uncultured Enterobacteriaceae bacterium (assembly GCA_964342175.1). Lineage (GTDB taxonomy): Bacteria > Pseudomonadota > Gammaproteobacteria > UBA11873. The sequence continues at coordinate 310 of CAYFFH010000052.1, forward strand.
CGTGTTACAAAACCAGCGACTCGAAGTGGGCGCCGCAGTGTTTCGTCGTAAGAAATGAGCGCGCGCGTGATGCCGTGACGGATGGCGCCAGCCTGTCCTGAGTTTCCTCCACCTCTGACTGTTGCTGTGATGTCAAAGTCGGAGTCCATATTCACTTTAACGAGTGGTTGGCGCACTATCATACGCGCCGTCTCGCGGCCAAAATATTCGTCTAATGGGCGGCCGTTGATGACAATTTTGCCAGTACCGCGTTTCAAGAAGATGCGTGCCGCGGAGCTCTTGCGCCGGCCGATGGAGTGGTAAATATCCATAATAACTATATATCGAGTACCTGTGGTTGTTGCGGGGCGTGGCGATGGTCAGGCCCTGCGTATACTTTCAGTTTTCGAAACATATCGCGACCGAGCGGCCCACTAGGGAGCATTCCTTTCACGGCTTTATTGATCGCGTCTGTCGGTGACTTCTCCATGAGTTTATCGAAACTGATTCGCTTCAATCCGCCTGGATAACCAGAGTGGCGATAGTAGATTTTATCTGTTTTTTTCTTCCCAGTGACGCGGATTTTTTCAGCATTTACTACAATGATGTAATCGCCAGTATCGATATTCGGAGTATACTCGGGTTTGTGTTTCCCTCGAAGGCGGTTAGAGATTTCTGTCGCGAGCCGGCCGAGCACTTTGTCGGTAGCGTCGACAACATACCAATCGCGGTTGATGGTTTTCGCGGAGGCAGAGTAGGTGGTCATTCTAATAAACAGCTCGAAAAAAGAGCGGCAATGTTACGGACTGACTCCGTTAGTGTCAACGCTGGTATTATGTCTAGCCGATTGATTCTGCATGCGAATTTGTCAAGGTGCGCGCCGTGAGCCGCGCGCAATCTGAAACCCGTAAATACACACCGCTCGATCGTCTGGTTGGGGTATTCGATCGTGTCCTTCGCACAACCGTATCAACAAGACAATCGGCGACCCGCGAGTCGCCAGCCGTGGGCCAGAAGGATCTGCCACTTTTGGCCCGTGACCGACGTCATTCTGCAGGCCTAATGCGAGTTAACCATACCGGCGAAGTGTGCGCCCAGGCTCTCTACCTGGGTCAGGCACTAGTCGCGCGCGATGAGCAGCTCAAGGTTTTTTTATTGGATGCTGCAGCCGAGGAGCAGGACCACCTTGTCTGGTGTGCTCAGCGTTTGGATGAACTTGAAAGTCGTTCGAGTCTACTGAATCCCTTTTGGTTCGCTGGCTCCGTCGGCATTGCGCTCCTGGCTGCTACCGTTAGCGATGCCACAAGCCTGGGTTTTGTTGAGGAAACTGAGCGTCAAGTTTGTGCCCATCTGGATGGGCATCTAGCAGAACTTAGCTCTAACGATCTCCGTAGTCGCGCGATTGTGGCGGCTATGCGCGACGAAGAGGAGCAACACGCGATTAACGCGAATTTATATGGTGCGGAAGAGCTACCGCCCTCGATCAAAAACCTGATGCGCTTGCAAGCACGGGTGATGACCGGCCTGGCCTACTGGTTCTAGTGCTTTTGCTCTCTGCGGGTTGTGGCGGGCAGAGCAGTTTTGAGATCATTCTATGTTAGTCAAAGTTGAGGGATTCGCAGATGCGATCACGGAATTTGCTGCTTTTTGTCAGCGTATTATGCGTTAGCTGGTTGGATCTCATTGCGAGACCAATGTCGCAAGCCGCTTTACCGCAGCTGCTAGATAACCGAGAAACGCCGAGCTTGGCGCCGATGCTTGAACAGGTTACTCCAGCGGTAGTCAATATTGCCACCGAAGGCATCATCGAAATCCGGACTAATCCATTATTTAACGATCCGTTTTTTCGACGTTTTTTCAATGCTCCTGACCAACGGCGTCATCGGAAGACTCAAAGTCTCGGATCTGGCGTCATTATCGATGCAGAGCGTGGCCTCGTGGTTACCAACAATCACGTAATCGCGAATGCAAATCAAATTACTGTGAAACTACGCGATGGCCGTAATTTAGAGGCAGAACTAGTCGGTTCGGATCCAGATACGGATGTTGCTGTGGTAAAAATTAATGGTCCCCGGCTGACAGCCGTGCCGCTCGCCAATTCAGACAAACTTCGGGTTGGTGACTACGTGGTGGCGATCGGGAATCCGTTTGGTTTAGGACAGACTGTTACCTCCGGAATTATAAGCGCACTTGCCCGCAGCGGCCTTGGCATTACTGGCTACGAAGATTTGATTCAGACCGATGCATCGATTAACCCTGGCAATTCTGGCGGCGCCTTGGTTAATCTTCGCGGTGAGCTGGTCGGAATCAACACGGCGATCTTCTCTCAATCCGGCGGTAATATCGGCATTGGATTTGCAATTCCCACAAACATGGTCCGCCAAATTACTGACCAATTGGTCGAGCACGGTGAAGTAAGGCGTGGTTTCCTCGGTGCTCAATTGCAAGATCTTGATCCCGATCTGGCAGGTGCATTTGGCGTTACATCAGGAAACGGAGCAGTGTTGGTGAACATCATTGAGGGTTCTCCTGCGTACAAGGCTGGCTTGCAGCCCGGAGACGTTGTCATCGCTGCTAACGACAAACCGGTGAAGAATGCGGCAGATCTGCGTAATCAAGTTGGGCTCAAGCGGATAGGCGAGGAAGTAAAACTCAAGGTTATGCGCGAAGGCAAAAAGAAAATGGTAACGATCACGGTTGCAGAACGTGACGACTCCGAATTGTTAGGCGAATTGCGTAACTCGCGTCTCTCTGGCGCGACGTTTGGTGAAATCCCGCAGTATTCCCGGGCTTACGGTCGCATTCAAGGAGTTATGGTATATGAAGTTGAAAACGGCTCACAGGTTGGGCGTGCCGGCTTACGTGAGGGGGATATCATCACCTCGGTTAACCGACTCCCAACACGCAACCTCGATGAATTTTTGAACGTTGTGAATCGTTTGCAAGGCGAGCTATTGATACGTTTGCATCGAGGTAACCAAGCTGCCTTTACGGTCATCAAGTAAATGAAACTGTTTTTGTTCGACTAAGTATTCCAGTAGTGCTAAATCCACTATATTTCTATCGCTGTTGTCGCCGCTGATAAGTATGAACGGCTGGTTGCGCTCCCCAAGGTTATCGACAACGAGACTCGCCGCTGGGAAATGGTGATAGCGAGTGAAAAAATGGGTCGTTATTACTGTCGTAAGTCTGGCGCTTGTGGCAGCAACGCATCCATTGGCGGTATCTTCGATCGCAATGGCACGTGTGGGATCAAGCTTGAGTGCACCGAGTACTGAATTGTACACGGCCGGCGACGGCTTTTTCTCCCTCACCGTGTCACAGGTCGCGATTTCCGAGAACCAGGACATCCAGTCTTGCGGCAGATTTCGGTCGAGCAGTGTTTTTAAATTAATAAAAGTCGAGCTTGTAGCGATGGCCAAAGTCAGACCGGATTCGCGGACCTCATCGAGTAATCGTTCTACTCCTGGTCGTAGAGGGATTTCACCGTCGTGTAGCAACTCCCGATATATTTTGGTCTTTAGTCGATGTACATCGCGGACGTAGTGAGCGAATTTATCGCGAGATCGAAATTCGTCAATTAGATCTGCTCCATAGTAGGTGATTCGCTCACGGCCGCCGGAGATCGCAAGCAGCTCCTCATAGATCTTAGGGGTCCAGTTCCAGTCCAATTCGAATTCTTTGAACGCCCGGTTAAACGCCTGACGGTGAATTTCCTCAGTGTCAGCTAAGGTACCGTCGACGTCCAAAATGATTGCTTTAAGCCGCCTCACGTTCACTTGTATTTCTTAAGGTTGTGCTGGTAATTTAAAATATAATGTATATTTACATTATAACTTATTGAACTAATTGTAAAACATGTTATTGGTGAATGAACTATATTATTTTGATCACTCCACTTGTCTAGAGGAATCTGGCAGCGCTAGGCTGTTACAAGCGTTCCCGGTCTGTTCCATAACGCTGTTGAGACTAACCCCGGTGTTGTGATCCCCTAACGATGGTCGTGACATTATCTGGAAGCATAATTTTGCCTCTCACGCAGATGTCAATCAGGTCGAGGCTTAGTATAAAGCTCGCGAGATTAAGCGTCGGTGTTTGGTTTTAGCGCGTTTATTAAATTTCAGGGATAATATTCTCGGTTGCTTGTGCTATCCGGGTGTTAGGCTTCGTAATTTGCAGAAAGGTCGCTCAATGCAGATTTTTGAAACTGGGGTAAGTAATGAATTCACGCGCGAAGTCGCATTGCCAGAATCGGAGATGAACCTTGCCCGCGCGGCATTACTATTTGCCCAATCGGAATATCCGAAGTTGAACTGCGATTGGTATCTAGAGCAACTCGATCTTATTGCCGACAACATTAGTGAGCGTTCTGATCCTGACGCTGAACTAGGTGTGCGGCTCGCAGTAATGAATGACTATTTGTTTGGTGATCTCGGTTACACGGGCAACTCGGAGAATTATTACGACCCCCGTAACAGTTATTTAAATGAAGTGATCGACCGTAGGGTGGGGCTTCCGATCACTTTGTCAATCGTCTTTCTTGAATTGGCCCATCGTGTCGGGTTGCGGGCCTGTGGCGTTTCGTTCCCTGGACACTTCCTTGTATCCGTCTCCGAAGGCAATGGAGATATCATTGTCGATGCATTCGATGGTGGTGTCTGCCTTGCGCGTGAGAGATTCCTTGATCGGTTGCAAGAAAGAGTAGAAGCAAACATTTCGCTCGCGGTGCTGGAATCTACGTTGGCGCCAGCGTCGAAAGCGGACATTCTTTTGCGGCAACTGCGGAATTTGAAGACTGTGTACGTCGAACAAGGCGAGTTCGAAAAGAGCTTAAACGTTGCCAATCATATGTTGACAATCGACCCTGACCTGGTGCCCGAGCTGATTGCGCGTGGGGATCTGTATGACTCCTTAGGTTATTCACGCGGCGCGGTGATGGACTACGAGCGGGCGTTGGCCCAGATGCCAGCGGGAGAGTTACAGGCGGAAGTTCGGGGTCGTCTCGGGCGCGTGAAGGAGCAAGCTCAACATTTACATTAGGTTGGAATACGAGAAATGACATTACGTTCGGGGGTGAAACTCGACCGGGGCCGTGGTCTATGGGCGAATCCGGATGCACGTTATCTCGATACAACGCGTGAAGATTACGATGATGGTTGGACTGGTGACGATAGTGTTCTTCCCGCACTTAAAACCACCGTCAACAAAGAGCGATCGAAAACGATCATTACTCGAAATAATTCTCCCGATCTCTCTTTCGATCAATCGATAAACCCCTACCGCGGCTGCGAGCATGGTTGTGTTTATTGTTATGCGCGGCCGGCGCATGCCTATATGGATTTGTCCCCGGGCCTTGATTTTGAAAGTCGCCTATTTTCAAAGCCAGACGCGGCGTTGTTGTTGAGAAAAGAGTTTAGACGCAAAGGTTATCAGTGCTCCAGCATTTCGCTTGGATCTAATACCGATGTGTACCAGCCAATTGAAAGACGTCTGAAAATTACGCGCAGTATTCTCGAAGTGATGGCCGAATGCCGCCATCCCGTAACCATTGTATCGAAATCTTCGTTGGTTGAACGCGATATCGATTTAATTGCACCGATGGCAGCTAATGGCCTAGCGCAGGTATTCATTTCAATCACTTCTTTAGATCGCGGGTTGTCGCGTCGTATGGAGCCACGCGCTGCGGCACCGCAGCGGCGGCTGCAAACTGTGACAACACTAGCGAAAGCAGGTATCCCTGTAGGTGTGATGTTCGCGCCGGTGATCCCCGCCTTGAACGATGCCAGTTTAGAGGATGTACTCTGTGCGGCAGCGGGGGCTGGCGCCCGTTACGCTGGCTATGTGATGACACAGATTCGCGATGTGCGTGGTGGGGATGAAAATGACTCGAGATTCGGTAATCGATTTAAAGGTACGGGTGCAGTAGCCCAGTTGATTGGACAGCGTTTTCGCCTGTCCTGCCGCAAATATGGACTGAGCGTTTCACGTCACGAATTTAACACTAGCGCCTTCAAGCTGCCGTCTGAAAACTCACTCCAACTAGAATTGTTTTAGTTTCAAATCGTAGACGCTTTTTAACGGTTGCGCGACTGAGCTGACTAACGCCGTAAGAAATAAATCCAACGCCAGAAATTTAATATAGCCGATAGCGAGGCCGCGATGTAGGTCAATGCACAAGCGGTTAAAATCCGCCGGGCTGCTGGCATTTCCTCGTCCGGTACGTAGCCTAATGCCAAAATTGGCAGCGCACGTTTAAAGCTCGCGTCAAACTCGACGGGCAGAGTGATCAAATGTACGACCACTGGAACGAGTAGGATGGCAAGTCCGATGATAAGCATCACAGCACCAGTCGCGGGTATCCGTGTGAGCACAGTGATAAAGGGCAAAGCAACAAGAATTATAGCTCCAACCCTCTCGCTCAGCGCAGCGAGACCAACAAGGCGTGTACGAAGTTTTAGGGGAACATAGCCCAATCGATCTTGAATTGCATGCCCGACTTCATGAGCTGCTACGACTACGGCCGTTAAAGATTTACCATCGTACACGGCCTCGCTAAGCCGGATGGCTTTTTCAACCGGATCGTAGTGATCGCCTTGTGGGGTTTTCTCAACTGTGACCCCATCGAGCTTGGTGTTTCCAACTAAGTGGATTGCTAATTCGCCACCCGTTCCCGGGATCTCGCTACGATATTTGCTGTGGCGTTTTAAAATGTATTGAGCCCATAACTGCGGCCCAAAAATAACTACTAGGCCAAGAACTATAAACAGCGCAATAAATATTGGCATTTGAGATCAGCTATTCGCAAGGAAAGAAAAGGTGTCGGTCGTCTTGGTTTGATATATGCGATTTCCGCTCGGATTCATTTGAATCCGAGTCAGTGCAGCAGTCAATTTACGTCGGCGTTGGTAATTGGCGATATCATACTTTCAGTGACGTTCTTTTGAAACCGATGTATCCTTGCAGCCGGAGGTAGCGTACCCTCAACTGCTGTGTTTTTTAGGTCTCGTTGAATCGCACCCTAAAATTTAACTCACCCATGGTCTCTCCTAAAAAAAATCGAATAGCTGTCCGCTTCGGACGAAGGTTGAGAATGAAAATTCGATACCCCATGTGTGTTTTGTAGCGCTAGGTAATCGGGTTACGTGCAGTAACGAGCAGTCTTTGATGGGAAAGCGGTTGATTCGAAGTAGCCGGAGTTTAGTCATAAATGTTCCATGAGCCGGTCTACATTCCAGTGTTGAGAGATTTCTGACACACTCTACGCATTATAATGCACTTTATTCGAAATTCGGTTTCTGCTTGAGCGAATCTAATACAATAGATCTGATGTCATCAACAGGTTCTTATTGCTCGAGAAAAGCGAAAATCCAGGTCAAGGTGTTGTCAAAAGCTCTTTGAGACAAACTAAGGCGTACGTATGTCTGCAGCTACCAACAAACAGAGCTTGAACTCTGGCGTAAGCCCGGCGGTTAGACGTGTGGGACCGAAGTCGCGTTACCGTAACGACTTAGCGGCATCGCGTCTCATTCCGGATACTGCTCAAGGAATGGCGATCGAGCACGTAGAAAAACTTTATCAAGATTTGACTTCACGTGAGCGTCTGCGTCCGGTAGGTTTGATGGGGAAAATTTTAAAAGCATGTAACCCCCGAACCGAGACGGTTCGAGGATTATATTTATGGGGGCGCGTTGGGCGCGGTAAAACCTATATAATTGATTCGTTTTTTGATTGTCTAAACAGCGATCAGAAGCTCCGAATTCACTTCCATAGCTTCATGCTCAAAGTTCACAGGGATTTGAAAGAATTACCCAATGAGACCGATCCGCTTGCCATTATTGGTCGCCGGTGGGCTCGGGATATCCGCCTTTTGTGCCTCGACGAGTTCCATGTCGGTGATATCACAGACGCGATGATATTGGGTAGTTTACTAGACACGTTATTCGATAATGGAGTCACATTGGTCGCCACCTCTAACGAGGCCCCGCAAGATCTTTACCCTGGAGGCCTGCAACGTGATAGATTTTTGCCTGCTATAGAGCTGCTAGAAAAGCACCTCGAAGTAGTCGAATTGGCGGGGAATGTAGACTATCGCCTGCGTGCACTAAGACAAGCCGATGTGTATTACAACCCCCATACTAAGGATGTTAACGATATCTTAGCAACACGGTTTAGCGATATCGCGTCGGATCCTGGCGTCACCGCGGCAACGATTGAAATAGATGGTCGGACTATCGCGACTTGTCGCCATGCTGACGGTGTTGTGTGGTTTGATTTTGATACCTTATGTAGTGGGGCTCGTGCTACAAGAGATTATATCGAGATCGCATTGTGCTATCACACGGTTGTTCTCAGTAATGTACCGGTGATGGATGACGATGTGAGCGATGCCGCACGGCGCTTTATCAATCTAATTGATGAGCTATACGACCGTAACGTAAAGCTCGTAATCTCCGCGGAGAGCGCGCCTGAAGGCCTATACAGAGGAAATCGATTGGTTGGGGCGTTTAAGCGGACAACGAGTAGGTTACGGGAGATGCAATCTCATGAGTACTTAGCACGCCCCCATTTATGTGACTGAATAACGTGGGGTTGCAGCGTAACCGGCATCCCATTGCGTACTTCCTTGTGTTACTCCAATCGCAGTGGTTTCGATTTTTTCGCCGGGACTGGGATCTCCTACACGGATTTGGATTGCGCCCTGCAGTTATGCGAAGCACGTACCATTTTAGGAGAAATACTCTGAATTAACTTAATATAAACAATAGATTGTAATATTTATTTGACAAAATAAATTATAAATATATGCTAATTTATCAAGGATAAAGAGGTATATGGTACTCACAAGTGGCGTTTCTCAAGCAAACAATTATTTGTTGCAAATGAGTATGAGTCCAAAGCAGCGAGTTTGGCAGGTCGAGAAATTGTTGGCGCATCATTATGGTGATGGTTATGTGTACGTTCCTAGGTCATTGCATTCGAGTGTTTTACGCGACGCCAAACGCCAAGGGTATGTTAGTGAAGACGGATTCTTGACAAGAAAAGCGCGAAGCTTTTTGGCCGCAGGTAATAATTAGGCCATCCATGGTAGGTGATGACAGGGCCCATCCTGTTACTAGCGTTTAAGGCTGCGTCTTGCGGCCTTTTTTCTGAATCCTTAACCACTGCGGGCGTCGTCGGTCTGATTGTGGAACGAAACGATCAGAACAGATCGTTCCAATCGGTTGGCCAGGAAATAATGGGGTAGAGCATCATGTGGCGAATATCTCTAATCTATATTGCGTTATGTGGTTGCCCTATAGGACTTTCTGCGATCGAACTGTCCTCGCGCGAATACGAACACCTCGAAGCACTCTACCTGCACCTGCATGAAAACCCCGAGCTCTCGCTCAACGAAAAGCACACCGCGGCGCGCATGGCGAGTGAATTATCGGGGTTAGGGTTTGAGGTAACCGAAAAATTCGGCGGTACAGGAGTCGTTGCAGTACTATCAAACGGGGCTGGACCAACGATACTGATTAGAGCAGATATGGATGCTTTGCCAGTCAGGGAGCAGACCGGTTTACCTTATGCCAGTTCGGTATTAATCACGACTAGTGATGGGCGTCCGCAGCCTGTAATGCATGCGTGCGGGCACGACGTGCATATGACTGTAATGGTTGGCACTGCCCGCCAACTCGCGGTCTCTCGTCATCGGTGGACCGGCACGATCATAATGATCGCCCAACCCGCGGAAGAACTAGGTGTAGGTGCCAACGCAATGATCAAGGCTGGGTTGTTCACAAAATTTCCACGGCCGGATTTTAATCTTGCGCTTCATGTTAGCGCGAGTATTCCCGCCGGAAAAGTGGGTTACATTGCGGGGCCAGCGCTCGCAAATGTCGATTCGCTTGATATAACAGTCCACGGCATTGGTGGACATGGTGCCTACCCACATTCTGTTCGGGACCCAATCGTTTTATCAGCGCAGATCGTCACGGCGCTTCAGACTATTGTTAGCCGTGAATTATCGCCGTTAGAGCCGGCGGTACTGAGTGTGGGATCGATTCATGGCGGACATAAGCACAACGTTATACCAGATAAGGTGAACATGCAGCTGACGTTGCGATCATATACCTCAGCAGTGAGGCTGCAGATGATTGGAGCGATCAAACGGATAACGAAAAACCTTGCTATCGCGGCAGGCATTCCGGCCGATCGGATGCCTGAGGTCTTGATTAAAGACGAGTATACGCCAGTAGCCTATAACGACCCTGATCTGATGCACCGTCTTGCAGCAATTTTCCGGGGCGAGATTGGTGCTGCTAATGTCATAGAATCGAGTCCGGTGATGGGAGGCGAAGATTTTGGTCGATATGGGCAAGTGAAGCCTAAGATACCTAGCGTGATCTACTGGTTAGGTGGTGTAGATCGAGCGTTGTACAAAAAATCGCAAACTAATGGTGAGCCGTTGCCATCGTTGCACTCACCATTATTCGCGCCAGAATATGGGATCACGATCAGAACCGGTGTTACGGTAATGACCGCGGCCGCTTTGAATTTGTTGCGCGATATCGATTGAGCATGGGTCCGGAAACCGAGCTCTTGTAAACAATCTTTATTCCGCTGCTATTACTCAGGAGTAAATTTAGATAAGCACATAGCGGTGTTTCTCACGGATCCAACTGAAGGTTGTGACGATTAATTCAATGAGCATTACGAGCGAATTCACATTGACGAGGTTCTTACGACCACCCATTGGAAGTCAGGTCAATGCCTTTTGTTGCATGCTTTAGTGTTACCAGCGTTAATGTTTGAATCCACTATGCCAAACAACGACGTATGGAAACGGATTAGTAGCTTGTAGGGCTTGATTATCGCGATATCGTACCCAATGTACTAGTTAGCGCGAAAGAAATGAGACCGAGGTATGGCTGCTCCGATCGAAAACGAAAAAGACATTATTATTACTGCAGATAGCATTTCCGGGGACAAGATACCGGCGCGTATTGACCCAACGTTCCCCGAGAAACTGATTTTGCTGCCGTTGCACGCTCGGCCGTTTTTCCCAGCGCAGACGATGCCAATCGTTATCGATGAGAAACGCTGGTCTCAAACAATTGAGCAAGTCGGTAATACGTCTCACCATCTTATAGGCTTGGTTCATGTTAATTGCGACGCACAGGTTATGCCGAGCAAAGAAGACTTTGCCAGCGTCGGTACGATCGTGCGCATTCACAATGCGGTCTGGGGTGAAGATAAGATCCAGTTTATTGCGGAGGGTCTGCAGCGATTTAATATCATTGGGATGGTGAGTGAGAAAGAGGCCTACGTTGCCGAGGTCGAGTACCCTCCGGATACGGAAGAGATCACACAAGAGATCCGTGCCTATGCATTAGCGATTATAAATAAAATAAAAGAATTATTGCCGTTGAATCCCTTATACAAGGAAAACGTACGCGCTTATCTAGATCGGTTCAGCCCAGATGATGCGTCGCCATTGGCTGATTTTGCTGCTGCATTGACGAGCGCTCCTGCACTAGATCTTCAAGAAGTCCTTGAAACCGTGCCACTCCTGAGGCGAATGGAAAAAGTAATGTTGCTGATTCAGCATGAATTGGAGATTGCTGGGCTCCAAACGGAAATTCGCCAGAAAGTCGAAGAACGAGTTAACGAGCATCAAAGGGAATTTTTTTTGAAGGAACAACTAAAAGAGATTCAGCATGAGCTCGGGATTTCGAAGGACGATAAGACGGTTGAGTTAGATCGCTTCCGCGATCGACTGGTGGACTGTAGGGTTCCCGAAGCGGCGCAAACAAGAATCGATGATGAGATTCAAAAGTTCTCTTTTCTAGAACCGGGCTCACCAGAATACGCAGTAACGAGAAATTACCTGGACGCACTGACTGATCTACCGTGGGGAAAGAATTCGGAGGATAAACTTGACCTAGAGCGTGCCCGAAAAAGTTTGGATAGAGATCACGAGGGTTTAAACGATGTTAAAGATCGGATCATCGAGTTTCTCGGAGTTGGCGCGTTAAAAGGAGAGATCGCCGGCTCGATTATCTGTCTTGTCGGTCCTCCCGGGGTTGGGAAGACTTCGATCGGCCGTTCCGTTGCGGATGCGCTCGGGCGTGAGTTTTATCGTTTTAGCCTTGGGGGGATGCGCGATGAGGCTGAGATCAAAGGCCACCGTCGAACGTATATTGGTGCAATGCCGGGAAAATTTATCCAGGCGATCCGTGAAACTGGTGTTTCAAATCCAGTCATTATGCTTGATGAAATTGATAAGGTTGGGAATTCCTACAATGGCGATCCGGCTTCAGCTTTATTAGAGGTATTGGATCCGGAACAAAACGTCTCATTTCTAGATCACTATCTTGACGTTCGCTTTGATTTGTCGAAAGTGTTATTCGTGTGCACGGCTAACCAATTGGATTCGATTCCGCGTCCGCTACTTGATCGGATGGAGTTAATTCGTTTGTCCGGCTATATAACGCAGGAAAAAATCAGTATCGCAAAACGTCAC
>CAYFFH010000053.1:0-12736 GCA_964342175.1 uncultured Enterobacteriaceae bacterium
TCGACGATAATGGATGTAGCAAGTTGCATACGAGCGACGTTATACGAATGACTGACGCATCAGTTTTCGCAACATCACTTGATATGTTTTCGCCCGAGCTGGAATTACCAAAATTTAAAGCGCTTTCACGTTCGGCGCGAATGACCCGTTTCGGGGTAGATAGTTATGCATATTGCATGTTGGCGGCGGGATATATCGATGTTGTTGCGGAGGCAGGACTCGGCTTCTACGACATCGCGGCACTGGTACCCATCGTCGAGATGGCTGGGGGTGTGATTACCGACTGGGCCGGATTGCCAATCCGCGAGGGCGGCACGGTGGTTGCCGCGGCTAATGCTAAATTGCATGAGGTTGTGCTCGCTACACTTAATTCATGACCTGAGTTTACATAGGCATTTCGAAGGTTTGATCTTCCGGCGCGAAGGCAATCACTCGGTCGCAACCTATCCACGCAGTCAGTAAGGGCCATATTAATTTCAGTAGCTTTTTTTTTGGGGGGTGGTGTTAGTGAGGGGAACCATATTGAAAAATAGTCTATGAGGCTCGCTGGACGGAAAGCAGTGGTAACCGGCGCTAGTGGCGGCATCGGGCAGGCGATTGCGTCAGCCTTCGCGCGTGAGGGTGCTAAAGTTGTCGCACACTATAACAGTGGCGCATCGATCACTGCCCAATTCGTGGCAGAAACCATTGCCGACGGAGGAGAAGCATGGGCCGTGCGCGCGGACGTCGCAGATATGCAGGCTGTGGAAAAGCTCGTCGGTGAAGCGCAATCCTTGCTTGGAGGTATCGACATTTGGGCGAATATCGCTGGCGCAGATATCTTGACTGGTACCGGTGCCTCGCTATCCGACGCAGATAAACTTGCACGGCTAATAGATGTCGATCTGCGCGGTACTATCCAGTGCTGCCGGGCTGCGAGTTCTGTAATTTCTCGCGGCGGAGCAATTATCAATCTGTCCTGGGATCTTGCTTTGGTCGGGATGAGCGGCCGAAATCCAGAGATGTTTTCAGCAACTAAAGCGGGAGTAACTGGCTATACCCGATCATTAGCGCGATCATTAGCGCCGGCTATTCGGGTCAATGAGATCGCGCCTGGATGGATTGAGACAGCGTTTGTTGAAACCGAAATGGAGGATTCGTATCGCGCTATAGTGATTGAGCAGACCCCATTGGCTCGCTTGGGTCGCCCGGAAGATGTCGCTCATGCCGCGGTATATCTTGCTAGTGATGAGTCTTCTTTCATTACGGGTCAAACATTGAAGGTAAATGGCGGTTTTTCGAGCTAACGCGCAAGTCGGATCCCACCAAATTGCCACCGATTCGCTGGGTAAAAGAAATTCCGGTAAGTCTTTCGGATATGGTCGGCAGGAGTTACACAACACCCTCCCCGTAAGACTACCTGGCCACTCATAAACTTACCGTTGTACTCACCGATGGCACCTATAGGGGCTTGGTACCCGGGGTATGGAATATACGGGCTCATTGTCCATTCCCACACGTCACCGAACAATTGTGTGAGGTGCGACTTTTTATCGTCGCTCGGTTGTGGTTGCAGATAGAGGTTTTCAACGAAGTTTCCAGTCGTTGAAGAATCGCGTGCAGCAGATTCCCACTCGACCTCGGTCGGCAGACGTGCGTTTGCCCAGCGAGCATAGGCATCTGCCTCGTAGTAGCTAATGTGCACCACAGGTGCTTGCAAGACTAATTCGTGAAGCCCTGTCAAGGTGAATTCGAACCATTTATTTTCGATCTTGCGCCAATACATTGGCGCCTCCCATGAAAATTTGCGGAGCGTAGCCCAGCCATCCGCCAGCCACAGTAGTGGGTTGCCATATGCACCATCTTGTATGAATTCGAGAAACTCAAAGTTGGTGATGGGCCGTGAGGCGAGTGCGTACTCTTGCAGTATCTGTGGGTGGCAGGGTCGCTCATTGTCAAAAGAAAAGGCTTCTCCCTCTGCTCCGATCTGGACATTTCCTCCTGGGAAATCATGAAATCTTAAAGTTTTTGCAACTCGTTTTGGTGTCTCGGTTTGTGCCATATACTCTGGACTAAGCGGGTTACATGAAAACAAATGCTTGATGTCCATGAGTAGAAGTTCTTGGTGCTGTTGTTCGTGATGCAAGCCGATCTCAATGGTCTCCAATAACCCTCGGTCTGGGTTTTGGTCGAAAATGATAGACATGTGATAATCAATATGATCGCGATAAGAGTAAACTTCTTCGAGACTTGGTCGAGTCAGAAGCCCGCGGTGAGGTCGTGAGTATTGCTCCCCAACGGAATTGTAGTAGGAGTTAAACAGAACGCGGTAGTCCGGGTCGAAAGCCGAGTAATTCGAATTGTGTACCTCTAGTACAAAAGTTTCAAAAAACCAACTCGTATGTGCAAGGTGCCACTTCGAGGGGCTAGCATCATCCATTGATTGGACGCAGGAATCTTCTGCCGATAGTCGACGGGCGAGCGCTATCGATTGGGCGCGTATCGCGTTGTAGCGCGCGGCTAAGAGATCAACATCGTGTACAGGGGTGGCAATGACGGTACTCAATTTGGCTGGATCCCGATTATTCCAAGTGCCATGCTATGTTGGCCTGCGATTCAATTCAAATTCAAATTCTGACTCGCCCAAAAATAACTTGCGGGGGCCAAATCGACGCTCAATAAAGGTCAACCGTCCGGCGTGACTCACTAAAACGACTGTCGAACAGCGAGTGCCGTAACTGTCGCCGGCAATAAAAATCGGCGTCAAATCATGCGTGTCTTTATCGGCACATCCATTATCTGGTGAACTGGTTTCTGTTTCGGTACGGTCATTCGCTAAGGATGAGAACAGTGCGTCTACGAGTGCAGCTCCCGTTAAAGTCTTTACTGTTTTGAAATCGGCTTTGATGCGAGTAACTTTTGGCCAGGGTGTGTCAAGTAGATGGTTGCTCAGCCCATAGACTCCAGGTGGGAGTTTTTGCGAACCTTTACGCTGATTCGAATACCACATAAGTGAATTTTCATTCCATGCCAAGGCATTAAATCCCGCGTAACAATGCGGTCGTTCGGCAAGCTTGCCGAAAAAACTTGACGGCGACGATTTCCCACCGAGAAAGTCTTTGACTATGAGTCCGCGGGATCGTGGCGTGTCGACACCCGCGGGTTTAGGTATGTTCGTAATCGCCGAAAATGCGCCAAATTGATTAACCGCGAGCCAAGTCCCACCGTATTCCAAATCACGGCCGCCTAGTATTCCCGTTTGATCTTCCCAATTGGCCGCAGCTGCTGACGGTCGCGTATAAAACTCATCGCGATTTGCCGCAACTACCAAACGGTAGTCACTATGCTGGGCGTGTGCCGTTAATAAAATGCACATAGGGTTATGTGATTGGGGTCATGGCTTTTTGGGTATCAGTATCCGTGCCGTCTGTTGTCATTATGGTAGCCGTTTACCTCCTCAAAAATGGATTAATGAATGGACGTTCTGCGGGGGTAGTTGTTTCCTGCCATCTAAAAAATCTAATTCTATGACAAACGCACAACCGGCGATTTCGGCGCTGCTCTTTCGTACTAGCTTGTAACTAGCTGCCGCCGTCCCACCGGTAGCTAGCACGTCATCCACCAATAACACTCGATCCTTTACTGTGACTGCATCGGTATGCATTTCGAGCGTTGTTTTTCCATACTCAAGTTCGTAGGCCACACTATGAGTATCTGATGGCAATTTTCCAGGCTTACGCAATGGTACAAATCCAACACCAAGTTCTTGCGCAACGAGGGCACCAAAAATAAAGCCGCGAGCCTCCATTCCCGCGACTGCGGTGACCTCGGATTGTTGAAAGGGTTCGGCCAATTTCCTTGTGATTCGCCGTAGTGAATTAGGATCTCTGATCACAGGAGTCAAATCTTTAAACAGGATCCCCGGTGCCGGGAAGTCCGGTATGTCTCTAATTTGCATTTTGATTTTTTGCATTACGAATCTCAGGACTATTCTCAATGGTGGATTGTAGGGTAATTGCCTTGCATTCTGGATAGTGACTTACCGATCAGGCTATCGCCATTAAAAGCACAACATCGAGGCTCTCGGAGATCGATAGTTTTCGGTACTGCCTAGCGAATATCATGGTGTTATCGACATGGTAGGAGTGCCTATCAATTTATTCTTCGTCGGTTATACAACGTGGCAAGCTTGAGCAACCACAGGGGTGTATGTTCACGTCGCCATGCTCCAGCTGTAGATTTGTTCGCCTCTGCAAGCGTCGGGTAGATGTGAATGGTGCTCAGAATTTTTCTCAGTCCAAGACTATGTTTCATAGCTAACACAAATTCGGTGATCAAGTCGCCGGCATGCTCGCTGACAATAGTGACCCCAAGGATCTTATCTTTCCCAGGCACGGTTAGTACGCGCACAACACCTACAGCGACTTCATCCGTTAGTGCTCGGTCAAGTTCTGCAAGATCGAACGTTGTGAGCTCGTAGGCTATATCTTGATTGCGAGCATCTGTCTCATTTAAGCCAACTCTCGCGACTTCGGGGTCAGTGAAGGTGCACCAAGGGATATGGCGGTAGTCGACTGCGAAGCGCTTTAACCCTCCGAACAGGCTGTTAAGTGTAGCGTACCATGCTTGATGTGACGCTGTATGTGTGTACTGGTATGGGCCCGCCACATCCCCACAGGCGTATATGTTCGGTACTTGGGTCGCAAGATAACAATCAGTAGCGATCGTGCCATCCTCGTTTAATGACAATCCAAGTTCTTCGAGTCCATAGCCTTGGGTATTTGCGCGGCGCCCCGTCGCGACGACGACCTCATCGAAAGCAACCTCAATTTTAGATTCTGGGTTATCGTCAACGGACTCGCAGACGACGGTCTTGTCGATTCTATTGTTACGAAACTTGGTTGCGCGGTAGCCTAGTTTGACGTCAACTCCGTCGCGCAAAAGCGCGGACAGTACAGTTGAGGACACGATAGTGTCCTCCCGGGTCAGAAGGCGCGGTGCCATTTCTATTTGGGTGACGACACTACCAAGACGTGCAAAGGCTTGACTGATCTCACATCCGATTGGTCCACCACCTAATACGAGTAGCCTTGCTGGTAGTTGGCGCAAGTCCCACAAATTATTAGAAGTTAAGAAAGTTATTTCGTTGAGACCGGGAATTGGCGGCACGAAAGGACTAGCACCTGCAGCGATAATAATGTTTCGCGTCGTCAATTCGCGTTCACCGATCTGCACGTGATATGGGCTTAGGATTTTTGCTTCAGCCTTGATACATTCGACGCCTAATTTTGAGTAGCGTTCCACAGAGTCTTTCGGCGCTATCTTTGTAACTATGCCTTGGATTCGTTTCATGACATCACGAAATTCAAATTGCACGTTAGTCCCTGCGATCCCGTAACGCTGACTGTTCCGTGCTTGCTGTATGAACTTAGCGGTGCGGAGCAAAGCCTTAGATGGAACGCAGCCAGTATTGAGGCAGTCGCCGCCCATGAGATGTTTTTCGACGAGCGTAACTTTGGCGTTTGTCGCTCTGGCCAAATACGAACAGACCAAGCCGGCTGCTCCTCCACCGATCACAATTAAATTTCGATCGAAGCGATCTGGCTTCACGAAACGCTGCAACTTTCGTTTTCGATTAACATGAGTGACGATTCTTTTCGCAACGAACGGAAATAAGCCAAGTGCGATGAATGAAGCAATTAGTATCGGAGATAATATGTCAGCAGTTGCTTCGATTTTTGCGATCTGAGTGCCGGCATTAACGAAAACAAGTGTTGCGGGAAACATGCCCAGCTGGCTGATTAGCAGGAATGTTAAAGTTTTTAAAGAGGTTAGCCCCATGGCCAGATTGATCACAAAAAATGGAAATATAGGAACTAACCTGAGCATAAAAAGATACAATGGTCCATCTTCATCGATTCCTTTATTAATGATCGCTAATCGGGATCGGAAGCGTTGATTTAGCATGTCTTGGAATAGATATCGGGACGTTAAAAATGCGAAGGTGGCTCCGATTGTGCTTGCAAGTGAAACCAAAATGGTGCCCCAAAATAAACCGAAGATAGCGCCGCCACCGATTGTCAGAATTGCCGCGCCGGGTAGTGACAATGTTGCTACCGCGATGTATATAAAAAAATAGATAGCGGCACAACGTAACGGTGTGGCGGCGACATGGTCCGCCAACTCTGATTGTTTCCCTTTGAGGTGTTCGAGCTGGAGGTACGCCGTTAAATCGAAATGGAAAAACGCAGCGATAACAATCGCAGCGATAATGACGAGCGCGATGCGATAGGCAGTCATGGTTAAATTAGGTCTGGTATCCGCTAACAGCAGCTAGCGACCTCTTTATTTGGGTCTACGTGGTTTGTGAACGGCAGGCTTGTGCCGCACCCCTCGAAGATGCCGTGGTGTCTATCCCAGTTGCCGACAAACTCGAAATGCTTACGGAACCTTGTGTCGTGAAGCATACGCCAAGTATTTCCACACACCGGAAACGTTCGCCCGTGCTCGATTACATGGTGTTTGTCGAGTATAAATCGATGATGGTTATGCTCGACCGTCCCGCGGTAGATTACAGCTTGTCCATAATCCTCGCATGCAGGTTCTAGTTGCGGGAGCTTAAACAATCGGTACGTCCCAGAATAGAACTGGATGTTTCCAAGACGCTCGGCAAGGGCTGGATCGCTTATTGCGATCCGTCTGTCCTCTACCAAACGCGGATCGAGGAAGCCGGCTTGTTTGGCGAGCATCTGAAAATCATTCCAGTACAGCGCGCCACTGAGACACTCTCCATAAAGCACCGAGTCGCGGCTAAGTTCGACTGGGATTCGTCGGTCGGCGTAGACATCGGCAAAATAGAGCTCTCCGCCCTGCTTCAGCAAGGAGTAGGCGTGGCATAGTACCGCAAGCTTGTCGACGGCGAGATTAATTACGCAATTTGACACTATAACGTCGAAACTTGCAGGTTGCAGATCTAATTCGTCTAGTTTTTCTAAATATCCTTTATGGAATTCGAAATTTGGTTTGTCGAAGCCAAAATTTTCAGTGTGGAAATTGGTATGGCGGCGTGCAATGTCTAGTTGATGGTCGGTCATGTCGATGCCAATAACTGATCCACCTGGACCGACGAGTTGTGACAACACATAACAATCACGGCCGGTACCACATCCAAGATCTAGTATTCGAGCGCCATTTAACTCTGGAGGATAGACAAGTCCGCACCCATAATAGGTCGAGATAACGTCGGGATGAATATTTCGCAAAAGTTCCTTGAGGTGCGCTGGCGGGGCGCTGGCGGTTGTACACGCATTAGTTTTCAAGTCGTTGGACGTCTCCAGTATCGAACCATAGTAGGTTTCGACGGCTTCGCGCATTTTAATCCTCCTGTTTGCAATGAAAGTCGGCACAATGCCGCCCAGTAAGGTCGAGCGCAGTCTAATTTACCGCAGTGCATACTTCTGGCGCCACGATCAGGTGGCTGTCAAATCTCTTGCTAGATCGATCAAGCATGGATAATCGACTTTGCCAGTGCCTAGCAAGGGTATCGTCGCTCGGAAAATCACCCGCTTAGGGATACATAGTTCGGGCATACCGAGCTCTTTGGCAGCGTTCACGAGATCGCGGCGCTCGCATCTATTAAATTCGCTGAAGAGTATTATTTGTTCACCTTTTCGTATGTCGGGCAGTGTGACTGCTGCATGAGTATGTTCAGGCCATGCGAGGTTGGCTATCTCCTCAGATTGTGCTAGCGAGACCATTTCCCCACCGATCTTAGCGAAGCGTTTTTGGCGACCAATGATTGTGACATACTCGTGGTCATCGACGATTACGATATCGCCCGTGTCGTACCAACCTTGACCGCGCGTGGTGGACGGAGGGAAGTAATCGCTGTCCCTGTCATGCAACAGATAACCTCGCATGATATTTGGTCCTCGGATGATGAGGCGGCCGCCAGTAGGTATCCCTTCAACCTTCTCTAGATAGTACTCCATTTTAGCTAGCAACTGGCCAACTGAATTTGGCTTGTTACCCATCGGAGTGTTAACTGCGATTACCGGGCTTGCTTCGGTCGCGCCGTAACCTTCATAGACTCGAATACCGCACTTATCCGCCCACAATCGACGTGTTTCTGCGGTTAATTTCTCTGCACCGGCGATGACGAACCGCATTTTATGGAAGTCGTACGGGTGACAGTGCTTTGCGTATCCAGCAAGAAATGTATTAGTGCCGAAAAGACATGTAGCGCCCAGCTGATAACTCAATTCTGGGATAAAGCGGTAATGTAGGGGGGATGGGTAACAATATATTTTGGCCCCATCAAGCAACGGCACTAACACGCCGCCTAGTAGGCCGAATGCATGAAACATTGGTAGAACGTTGAGCACAACGTCATCATGAGTAAGGGCCAGTAAGGTCTGAACCTGCGCTCGGTTAGCGATTAGATTCGAGTGAGTCAGCACGACACCTTTGGGTTTCCCTTCCGAACCGGACGTAAACAAGATCACGCTGTCTTCGTGAGGATCTCGGGTCTTGTGATGGAATCGATAACTGCTATTGGGTAGGTAGGCGGCAATAAGTCCACGGAGCCTGTTCGTGATTGAAACGCAGTTTCGTAGGTCTTCGAGGTAAACGACTTTTGTTAGGCCTTCAAGTTCCCTGGCGATGGTTTCGAGACCAGCTTCGGAGACAAATTTTCGAGAAGTGTAGACGACCGTTATCTTTGCGGTTTTGCAGGCGCTTGTGAGACTTTGTTTCCCGGCTGTAAAGTTCAGCATCGCGGCACGTCGTCCGCGTGACTGAACAGCACTAAGCACGACAATTGAGGCAGCAGTGCTCGGAAGCATTATGCCAACGCAGTCCTTTGGTTTCGTTTCCGCAGCGATAAACTGGCCCACGATATCGGCGCGTAGTAGGAGCTGTCGATAGCTAAGCTTCGCTTTAGTTGAATCTTCTATTATAAGACGATTTGGTCCATGACGCTGCATGGCGTTGACGATCGCTTGGAATAAAGTGATAGGTTCATACGCACATTCGTACGCGACTTCACGCATGGTCTGTAGCAAGGCCGCGGTAGCTTTTGCTCGTCGCTCGTGCCCCTGTAAACTTTCGCTAACGACAATTTTTCTCGGCGCAAGGCATATGATTTTCACCGGTGGAAACGACCGCACGCGGATCAAGCGTTTGAGCAGTGAGAATCGTGAATATTGTAAACCTTCAATTCCGATTGGTAGCACGGTTGCATCAGTGTTATCTGCCATCATCGCCGGACCTTCGTAGATTTTCATGAGTGAGCCCGTTCCAGTGATCCGTCCCTCCGGGAAGACAACCACTTTGCCGCCACGCTTTATTACTTTGGCCATTCCTTTGAGCGCATATGGGTTTAAAGGATCCATCGCTATCCAATCTATTAACGGCAAAAAGGGCCTGATCCAAA
Source organism: uncultured Enterobacteriaceae bacterium (assembly GCA_964342175.1). Lineage (GTDB taxonomy): Bacteria > Pseudomonadota > Gammaproteobacteria > UBA11873. The sequence goes on from CAYFFH010000053.1 coordinate 9,413, forward strand.
AATATGAAACTGTTGATGGGGCGAGCGCGAAGACTATTGGTTGCGGCAAAAATAAATATAGGATTAGTGCATCGAAATGAGATACGTGATTAGCCACAATAAGTGTTCCGTCGCGGGCGGATTTAATGTTGTCAGCTCCAATAACACGCACACGAAAAAGTCTCCTCACAAGCTCACGGGCGACCCATCGGAATGATATCTTCAATGATTTCAGTATCACTTTGGCTTTTGGCTAATAGTCCATGTGTTGTTATAACTCGTCGTTTTCAATATTGCTTGGATGCGACACGATCAAGGTTTCACCCGGTTGTAACACTTGATGCCTCGATATTTTATTCCATACCTGTAACTGTTCTATGCTTACATCAAATTTGCGCGCAATGCGCCATAATGAGTCACCATGAATAACTGCATAGTGTGCAGTGGTTCTTTGGCTGTGGATGTGCAGTATCTGCCCTGGGTGAAGCGTTGATGAGATGGCTATGCGGTTAAGTTCTGCAATCGCAGTCGAGCTAGCACCATATCTTCGTCCGATTGTCCACAGCGATTCACCTCTCTTCACAACGTGCTCAGTTTCTTCGAATTCGCCACGTCGGTATGCCGGCGGGTGGTGAGTTTGGCGCGGAACGGGAATTAGGAGTTCTGTGCCGATCTTGATCAAATTTCCGCGTAGTTTGTTGAGGGCTTTAAGTTCGGAGATTGCGACAGCATAGTGGACTGAAATTTCTGATAGCGTATCACCAGATTTAACAATGTGAGCTTTTGTTGGTACTCGTTGACTAGCAGGGATGTTAGCGAGGATATTAACTACTCGTTGTTCTAGGTCTATGGGGACGAGAATTTCATACGGCCCATCGGGATCCGTATAGCTCTGATTAAATGCGGGATTAAGCTCTGCGAATGCGGCCTGAGACCAACCCACGACGTTATAAAGGTGGTCTAGTGCAATTGGGCCCTCCAAGTCGAGTGGGGTGAAAACACGTTCATTCGGGATCGGATGTAAGTTGATTTGGTTCCGGATCGGATCGCGCACTATTTCAATTGCAGCCAGCAGGCGAGGTACGTAGTGGCGCGTCTCTTTCGGGAGGTCCGCCCTGATAGCCCAAAAGTTGGTAGCTGAATTTTTATTCAGTATCTTGCGGAGCTTCGTTGGTCCGCAATTGTATGCGGCCAGGGCTAATAGCCAGTCTCCATTAAAGCGATGAATGAGTTGGTCTAGATAATCTAGGGCGGCCTGTGTTGAAGCGATGACATCTCGTCTGCCATCATACCAGCGTGTCTGTTTTAGCCCGAACTTGCGGCCTGTTTCGGGCATGAACTGCCAGAGTCCCGCTGCCCCACGGTCTGATTGAGCTTTTCCTCGATAGCCGCTCTCGATCATTGGCAATAGTGCAAGTTCTGCTGGGAGCTTTCGCCGCCGCAGCTGGTCCGCTATAAACCACAGATAGGGAGTCGCTCGCTCTGCTGGGCGTTCCAAATTTCTTGGGTGTTGCTTAAACTGCTCAATCGCCCTGCGGGTTGCCGGATCAGGGGGATAGTTCCAGCTAAACTCGCTTGCAAGTTGTTGCCACAGATTGGTGTGCGGTTGGTTCGTTTCTGGCCTTTTTCCTGGGTCCGGCCTCGGGGTTGCCAGTTGTATTTCTTCGGTTTTCGCTTGTGATCCTATACCGATTGCTGATCGATCGGTCTTCGGGTTTTCCAGCACGGATATCATCGCACAACCGTTCAGCCAAACTAAGAGTACCCCATATCGCAAAATGCTCCCGTTTGACATCACGTGTATGTTAACGATCGTTGGAAACTCCATCAATGCGAGAGCATCCGACTTTTAATCGTCAATTGTTTAAACGGTCGCATTTGCAAGGTAGGAAGACAAAATACATTGGGTGTCCATCGAAGAAATCGGTGTGCGATAATCCGGGTCACCCGGGATCTACAGACTTTGGCGTGACGATATGAAATTTGGTGAACATTATCATCCGGTCGACACTAAAAGTACCGATATACAATTAAACCAGTGGTTTAACATCGACGCCGGGGTCGATATTAGAGATGCCGAACTGAAAATACTTGAGGCTATCCTACCGAATCTATTTGGTTACCACATTGTGCAATTGGGCACTCAAGTGTCTGAGGAATTTCTTAAAACAACCCGCATATCACACAAAGTGCTGGTTGGTAGCTCAAAGGAGTTAGAAAAACACTGTGATGTTATTAGCAGCTGTGAAGCGATTCCGTTGGAATCGAATGCTATCGATGTTTTGGTTGTGCCACATATATTAGAATTTTCCCGCGAACCGCATGCCGTTTTGCGAGAAGCTGAACGCATACTTATCGGTGAGGGCCACCTTGTCCTTATTGGCTTTAATCCATGGAGCTTATGTGGTCTGTGGCGAATATTGGCGGGATGGCGCGGTCGACCACCGTGGAATGGTCAGTTTTTGTCGGCTGCACGAATCACAGATTGGTTGAAGTTACTTGGATTCGAGATCGAGTTCTTAAAAAAAGCATCATTTCGGCCGCCACTGAATCGGCGGTCGATCACTGCAAAGCTCTGGTTTATGGAGCTACTTGGATACGCTTGCTGGCGGGTTTTCGGGAACATCTATGTAATCGTTGGTAAGAAACAAGTGGCCGCTGTAACACCACTCAAAGCATCGTGGCGAACCCGTCGACGTATGGTGACTGGGGAGGTCGCAGATCCTACGACGCATGTCCGCAATGATGTCCTAAATAAAGCCACTTTTATTTCCTGATGAGCGTGAAGGGGTGGTCTAATGCCTGAATGCACAATCGACTCTTTTATTGAAATATATACAGATGGCGCTTGCCGGGGAAATCCTGGCATAGGGGGATGGGGGGCGCTATTGTGTTATCGGGACATCGAAAAAGAGCTGAAAGGGGTGGAAATTGACACGACTAACAACCGAATGGAATTGACTGCCACGATTAAAGCTTTATCCGCGTTAAAAAATCCAAGTCGAGTGAGGTTATGGACGGATTCTAAATACGTGCAGCGAGGTATCACTGAGTGGGTGCCAAACTGGAAAAAACGTAACTGGAGGACGAGTGCTAACAAAGCAGTAAAAAATAAGGATCTGTGGCAGCTTCTTGATATCCGCAAAAACCAACACGAAATAGAGTGGCGGTGGGTGAAAGGCCATGCAGGTAATCGCGGAAACGAAATTGCGGACAGGTTGGCTAACGATGCCATCGATCAATATCTCGAAGGTGCCTAAATCAAAAGGCGGAAATAAATGCGGCAAATTGTTCTTGATACCGAAACCGCCTGCAAAAAAAGAAAGACCTAAAAGGAGAGAACTC
>CAYFFH010000054.1:0-12445 GCA_964342175.1 uncultured Enterobacteriaceae bacterium
CGCGTCGCAATGACGGTACGCAGAATTTGTGCCGTACCACCGCCAATAGTAAACATGCGCGCGTCACGGACGATACGCTCCAATGGTGCATTGCGCGAATATCCTTTCGCACCAAATAACTGCAGTGCGTCGTTCGTCACTTTAATCGCCATTTCGGAAGCAAACAGTTTCGATTGCGCGGCCGCGTTCGCATCGGGGAATGGTGAGTCATTTGCGCCGCGTGAGCGTGCCGCACTATAGATCATTAATCGAGCGGCTTCGAGCTGAGTACTCATATCTGCCAGCATCCATTGGAGACCTTGAAATTCCGCGATCGGCCGGCCGAACTGTTCGCGCTCCAGGGTATAATCCCGACCGCGCTCATACGCACCTGCGGCTAAACCCAATGCTACCGTACCAGCGCCAACTCGTTGTGCGTTATAAGCATTCATTAGCTCACCAAATCCCCGCCGAAACCCTGACGGCGGCAACAACACACGACTCTTGTCGATTACCAGATCATTGAACATGATCTCTGTTTCGGGAATCCCGCGTAGCCCCATAGTCGGTTCACGCTCACCAACTTCAAGTCCCGGATCCTCGTCTCGGATCGCAATAAAGCCCCCGATTCCACATTCGCCACCAGACTGGTCAAACACACGAGCAAAGATGAGATGGAAACGCGAAACACCACCTCCTGTGATCCAATGTTTTTTCCCGTTAATAACGTATTGGTTGCCGCGTTTATCTGCGCGCGTCGTCATCTCAGATGCAGCGCTACCAGCTTCGGGCTCTGTAATACAAATCGCAGGTTTATCCCCGCCGAGGACCAGTTCAGCGGCTAGTCGTCGTTGCTCTTCCGTCCCGTATTGCATTACAGCCGAGATCGCGCCCATGTTGGCTTCAACCGCAATACGGCCGGTTACACCACACACCTTCGCCATTTCTTCGATAACCACTGCAGCATCGAGGAAACTCAACCCTGAGCCACCATATCGCTTCGGTATCGTCATGCCCATAAAGCCCGCGTCTCGAAGCGCGTTCACGTTGCCCCAAGGGTATTGTTCATTGCGGTCGACCTCTGCCGCGTTTGGAGCAATAAGTGTTGTCGCAATGCGGCGCGCGCGTTTTTGTAAATCTATTTGTGCCTGTGACAACCCGTAGTACATGTGCAATTCCTTTTAGTGAATATTTCCCGCGCGTCGTAACGCCAACTTCGCTTTGTCACCCGCTCCAAGAGCGTTCAAAACTTGTGCATATTTCTTCCAGCCGCCAGCGCTTTGCGGTTTTACGGTTAGCCGCTGCGATAACAAAGCTCGTGCACGATCGAGTTGGCCGGCCTGAATCGTCGCGTCAACTAATATCTGCGTAAAAATATCGCGTTGCGCATGGCTACCACCAATCGGGCTCCAGCTCTCACGCAATGGCCAAAGGTGGTCGACCGCTCGGACGTAATCTCCTGCCTCAAATGCAATGATGCCGTCGCACATAGGGATTACAATTTGGTTTGTTATCGACGCGCAATAGTTGTCTGGAGTGTCTGCGAACGAAGTAAGCGATGTACGAAACCTATCGACAGCCTCGTCCTTTTTGGCGGCAGCCAGAGTCATACAACTGTGAAGATCAGTGAATGAGAGTACATGGTCATCGATCTGTCGTTCAGCGTACTCAACCAAACTATCCCATCGGTCACCAATGCCAACACCCAATAGTTCAAGACGTTTAAGCAATGACGCTCCGTTTTGTATGTCGAGGAAAAACTCTGTATTCGAAGTAATGACACGCTCGTCGTAAATTTTCAGAACAAACTCATAGTCACCTTTTTCCAGCGCAAACAGCGCCAAATGCCACCAGTTATGGCCCTGAAAAGGATTACGATCGGCCCATTCCTCCGGATCCCGATCGAGCAACGTAATACCATCGTCGATTCGGCCCTGCATCTCTAAGACGTGTGCAACCGCATGAATAGTCCATAGGTCGTCGCCATTCATGTCTAACGCGCGCCGGCCATATTGCTCCGCCCTTAAGTAGTCTCCACATTCTTCGAATGCAAAAGACATCATCCCAAGAACAACACTAAAACCTGGCATTGACGCATCCCATGAGTCGAATACACCGGTCACGGTATTGCGAATAAGATAGCTCTGACCAGTCCAGAAGCTTTGATGATGATGCATTTTCAACGCCAACAAATCTTGTGGGAAACTCGCTAATACAGCTTCCCAAGCCCCGCAAGCTCGTCTCGTATCACCCTTCGCGAGTCCCTCCAGAGCGTCCGCATGTAATCGCTCACGAACATATGATTTATCCAGGTACGACCGCACATGCTCAACCGCCGCGAGCATTTTCGGCCGGACGACAACTGACTCAAGCATCGATAACATATAGCCACGCAAGATATGGGCCATAGGAAAGTTCGGATCATGCTCAAATGCCCCTTTCAGTGTCTTGGGTGCTTTAAGGCGATAGTTCCAAACGTCCTCTAGCGAGGCTTCATAGATGTCTAGCGCGGCTTTACTGGCGCAGGTAATGGCTAAACCCCGACAGTCAGTGAGCATGATCAAGCCCCCCTACGAGTTAATTCAGTATCCCACAAATTTTAAGGTGTTTGTCTGACGGATACGACCGTCTAGGCCAACATAATGACAAAAAGTATTCAACAGAGAGAATGATCAGCCAAGACTACTGTCCGTGACTAACTAGAGTATGAGATAGTCACTATTACACAGGCTGACATCAACGTTCCCGGCAATAGCCCTAACAAGAATATGACAAGGCCATTCACACTCAGTACAAGCTTCATGTCTTGACTCGCAACTAGATGTTGCACCTCGTTCGCCTCATCGAAATACATGAGTTTAACAATCCGCAAATAATAATAAGCGCCTATGATCGAAAACAGCACTGCAAGCGCAGCCAACCATACGTAGCCAGCCGCTACAACTTCTTTCAATACGTACCATTTCGCCCAAAATCCCGCAAATGGTGGTACACCGGCCAGCGAAAACATCAACACTAGCATGATAAATCCAAACCACGGGCTACGTTTGGCTAGTCCGCTGAAATCACTGATTTGATCAGCATCAGTATCAGAACGACTCAACAGAATCACTGCACCAAATGCCCCCGTAGTCGTAAGCGCATAAATGATCACGTAGAACATGGCAGACGCATAACCGGAATTGTTGGCTGCGAGTACCCCGAGCAATAAAAAACCCATATGTGCGATGGTTGAATAAGCCAGCATTCGTTTCATATTGGTCTGAGCTATAGCGACGATATTACCTATACCGATCGATAGTACCGCCAGGATGATTAGCATACTCGACCATTCCATGGCCAAGCCTTGCAACCCATCAGCAAGGACCCGGATGGCCATTGCGAACGCCGCTATTTTTGGCGCGGTGCCAATAAACAAGGTAACAGGCGTAGCCGCGCCTTGATAGACATCTGGGAGCCACATATGAAATGGCACGACACCGAGTTTAAAAGCAATCCCGACTATGATGAAAACGACACCAAAAACCATAAGGATCCGCTTCTGATCAATTAGCTCGCTATACGCAACAAGCTGATCCAATTGCAGCGTACCACTGACTCCATACAACATTGAGATTCCGTATAGCAACATGCCGGAGGCCAGGGCGCCTAGAATAAAGTACTTCATCGCGGCTTCGGAGGACTGTGCCGAATCTCTATTCATTGCCACCATCGAATACAAGGACAACGATAAAAGTTCGAGGCCAAGGTAAACTGTTAGTAAGCTATTCGCGGAGATCAAAACCAACATTCCGATCGTGGCGAACAAAGACAGAATGTAAAATTCCGAACACTCCTCTTGCTTCTTGTCGAAATGATCACGAGCGAAAAAAAATGACATTAATACCAAAGTTAATGCGACCGCCTTTAGTGCTGCGCCCATAGGGTCGATTTTAACTGTACCGAAAAACGCGATCATCGTTCTATCTGGGAATTGCAGCGACACTTGAACAAGGGTTACAAGAATACTAATGACTGCAGCCCAAAATGTGATTGCATCAGGCGCTCGCCCGCGAAAAACATCGATCAACAGCACACCACAAGCCAAAGTAAGAAGTGATAATTCCGGAATTATGAAGGATAGATCAGTCATATTTTCACTACGGCAGTTTCGAGTGCGACAATTGTTCTACTAACTGAGCAATCGTCACATGCATCATATCCAATAAAGGTGCTGGCCAAACGCCCAATATCAATACTGGAATCACGAGCGCGATAAGAATTGCGTTCTCTCGCATCGAAATATCTTCCAAAGTTTTCACCGCAGCATTGGTTACTTCACCAAATATTACCCGCTTGTACATCCACAACGTGTAGGCTGCGCCCAGTATCAAGGTAGTAGCGGCAAAGAAGGCTAGCCAGAACGACGCCTTGAAAGCGCTTAGAATCACCAAAAACTCGCCCACAAAGCCAGACGTACCAGGCAAGCCCGCGTTTGCCATCGCAAACAACATCATGAAAGCTGCAAATCTCGGCATCGTATTAACGACCCCACCGTAGTCACCGATTTGCCGACTATGAACGCGATCGTACATAACGCCGACGCAGAGAAAAAGTGCGGCAGAAATGAACCCATGCGAGATCATTTGCACCATACCGCCCTCGATCCCCATCACAGCACCAGCCCAACTTCCTGTCTCACTATATATCTCGAAACAAATGAAGAATCCTAAGGTGACGAAACCCATATGTGAAATTGACGAGTACGCTATGAGTTTCTTCATATCCTCCTGCGCTAGTGCGACAAACCCGATGTAGACGATGGCGATCAATGACAACCCGATCATCATGCCATTGAGACTAGCAGCCGCATCTGTAGCAATCGGCAGACTGAAGCGAATAAATCCGTAGCCACCCATTTTAAGCATCACGGCTGCTAACACCACCGAACCACCCGTCGGTGCTTCGACGTGTGCGTCAGGTAGCCAGGTATGAACAGGCCACATAGGCACTTTTACCGCAAATGCTAATAGAAATGCGACGAAAATCCATTTCTGCTGCGGCAAGGTAAGTAAGACCGCGTGCATGTCCGCTATTGCAAAGCTACCATTGGTCTGGCGGTATAGATACAGCAAGGCGACCAACATAAATACGGATCCCAAAAACGTATATAGAAAGAACTTAATCGTTGCGTAGATCCGTCCTGGCCCACCCCATATACCGATAATCAGGAACATCGGGATCAGCATTGCTTCCCAGAACACGTAGAACAAGACCGCATCGAGGGCAATGAATACTCCTATCATCAAGCCTTCAAGAATCAAAAATGCACCCATGTACTGGTTAACCCGATCGGTTATCGCCTCCCATCCCGCGAGGACGATCAGAACTGTCGTAAATGAGGTCAACAGAATCAACGGCAAAGCAATGCCATCTATACCAATGTGGTAGAAAATGTCGAACTGTGCGATCCAGCTAAGTTTCTCAGTGAACTGCATTGCCGCGACACTGTTATCGAAATAACGCCACAGCAATAATGTCAAGCCAAACGCTACGATCGAAAAAACCAAGGCATTATTCCGCACTGCGTTGGTAGACATCCGGCTGCCTGCAAATACTACCCACAGGCCACCGATGATCGGAACCCAGACACAGAGACTAAGGATTGGAAGGTCGGCTAGCATATTTCTTTACAATTTATCGTTATCTCGGAGTAACCCTAAATTCACTAGATTTGACCGCGACCGCACTACGAGAGTACCGACTAACCGACCACACCATGGATAAACACTGCAAGTAACACGAGCAAACCGAGGATCATCGCGAAGGCGTAATGATAAAGATAACCCGATTGAATGTGCCGCATCACACTAGACCACCAACCGACAAACTTTGCCGAGCCATTGACCATAATTCCGTCAATGAGCTCGACGTCACCAACCCGCCATAACATTCGTCCTGCACTTCTGGCACCGCCTGCAAAAAATCGTTCGTTAAAGGCATCGAATCCATATTTGTTGATCAGTATCCGATGCACGATTGACGTACGCTCGGCAATACGGTGTGGGATGTCTGGTCGTTTTAGATAGCAATACCACGCTACTAATACACCCGCCATAGCGAGCCAAAACGGCGCTTGTAACATTCCATGTCCGACAAAACCAACAACACCATGATAGCCTTCACTGACTCGCACCAAGACGTCGTTCTCTGAATCAACAAAAATACTGCCACCAAAGTAGTCGCCAAACAGCATCGGCTCGATCGCAATCGCACCGATAATTATCGAAGGTATCGCCAGTACAACTAAGGGACCCCAAACAACTACCGAAGTCTCATGCAGATGTGCTCGGGTGTGCTCATCCATCCGCGGCTCACCGTGAAAAACCAAGAACATTAATCGAAACGAATACAAGGCTGTTATAAACACTCCTATGAGGCATGCTAGATAACCTACCGTTGCTCCTGGTGTGGTCGACACATAAACCGCCTCGATAATCGCGTCTTTAGAAAAAAATCCAGCAGTCCCAGGAAAGCCAATCAACGCTAACGAACCAACCAGACACGTGAACCAAGTTATCGGCATGTATTTTCGCAAGCCACCCATCTTCCGCATGTCTTGCTCATGATGCATACCGATAATCACCGATCCAGCGGCGAGAAATAATAACGCTTTGAAAAACGCATGGGTCATTAGATGGAAAATCGCGGCGGAGTAAGCAGAGGCACCAAGAGCGACTGTCATATATCCCAATTGCGATAAGGTTGAATAGGCCACGACGCGTTTTATATCGTTCTGAACTAATCCCAGTAAACCCATGAAAAAAGCAGTGACCGCACCAATCACAAGAACAACCGACAACGCCGTGGCTGAAAGCTCAAACAACGGAGACATACGTGCAACCATAAAAATCCCTGCGGTCACCATCGTAGCAGCATGAATCAGTGCGGAGATTGGTGTTGGACCTTCCATCGAGTCAGGCAACCAAACATGCAGTGGAACTTGCGCCGATTTTCCCATGGCTCCAACAAACAATAGTAAACAAATCACAGTAAGCAGCGACCATTCGTGACCCGACCAAATCGAAATTTTAATGCTCGCCATGTTATGGGCGTTGGCGAAAACCTCGACATAATCAAGCGATGAGAAATACATCACAACAGCCGCTATTCCCAACAAGAAGCCAAAATCTCCAACGCGATTGACCAAAAAAGCTTTGAGGTTTGCATAAATAGCAGTGTCGCGAGTATACCAAAACCCGATCAAGAGGTAGGACACCAGACCTACGGCTTCCCAACCAAAAAATAGCTGTAAAAAATTGTTTGCCATCACGAGCATCAACATGCTGAACGTGAACAATGAGATATATGAGAAAAAACGTTGATAGCCTGGATCGTCTCGCATATAGCCAATCGTATAGATATGTACCATCCACGACACAAAAGTGACGACCACCATCATGGTCGCGCTTAATTCATCGATCAGAAATCCAATTTGAAATAGGATGCCGCCACTCTCAAGCCATGTATAGAGATTGTTGTTATACGGAGTCTCCCCTTCGATCACGATGCGCCAAAACACCGACAGTGACAAAAAAAATGATATGCCAACACCGATGTTCGCGACCCAATGTGCACCTGAACGCCCGATCGCGCGGCCAAATAATCCAGTAACGACAGCGCCAACAAGTGGTGCAAGGACAATCATCAGACAAAGGTTCTGCACTTTTAATTCACTCAGCGTCTCTAATTAAATATCTCTGGCCTGTCCAGAAAACTCTAGCCACTCATCGAATCAAGGTCTTCTACATTTATTGAATTGCGATTTCGAAACAGCACCACAAGTATGGCTAATCCGATTGCAGCTTCCGCTGCGGCAACTGTAAGGATGAAAAATACGAAGACCTGACCTGCAATATCCCCGTTGAAATGTGAGAACGCGACAAAATTCATATTTACCGCAAGCAACATTAACTCGATGCACATCAATAGAATGATCACATTCTTTCGATTGATAAAGATTCCCGCTACGCTGAGACAGAACAATATCGCACCGAGCAAAAGAAAATGTGCCAGGGATAGCATCGTTCCTTACCGAGTTCTGCTACTAAGCTTCTGCGTGATCATTGCAATATGAAAATTTATTCGGAATCCATTTTTACAAGTCGTACTCGGTCTTGGCGCCTAACCGCCACTTGGCGTTCTGGATTCGGTGCTTTCGTTTGGCGAGTTGGGCGCAACGTCAACGCGATCGCGGCGACTATAGCGACGAGTAGGATAATGGCAGCGACTTCGAACGGAAACACGTACTCCGTGTACAAAACTTGCCCAAGCGCCTCCGTATTACTATAAGACGCAGGTGCCCGCTCAGCGGGACCCACTGTATCAAGTCCGAAATTTTCTTTACCAACGATCAGACCCAAGGATAACAACATCAGTAATGCAACGACGAAGGCAACGGGGAGATAACTAGCGAAACCTTCGCGTAATACCGCAATATTAATATCTAGCATCATGACTACGAACAAAAACAGAACCATCACGGCGCCCACATACACAAGCACTAAGGTTATTGCCAAAAATTCTGCTTCGAGTAGCAACCACAAGCCAGAGCTAGAAAAAAAAGCCATGATCAGAAACAACGCAGCATGTACGGGATTACGGATTGTGATCACCATCGACCCAGCAAGCACCAATGCCGTGGCAAAAAAATAGAATACAATTTCTTCGACGTTCATTTTAATGGTTTACTTTGCAGTCTTTAGGCTCTTGACCTAACGATAAAATGCTTCCTGCTCGCGGTCACGAGCGATTTGCTCTTCTAGGCGATCACCGTTAGCAAGCAACTTCTCTTTAGTCATTAAGAGATCCCCGCGCTGCTCACCGTGGTATTCGAAACACCTGGTCTCCACAATTGAATCGACCGGGCATGATTCCTCGCAAAATCCACAGAAGATACATTTCGTTAGATCGATATCGTAGCGAGTTGTCCGGCGGGTACCGTCGTCACGGGGTTCGGATTCAATAGTTATCGCCACAGCCGGACATACCGCTTCACATAATTTACAGGCAATACAACGTTCTTCACCGTTAGGGTAGCGACGCAATGCGTGCAACCCCCGAAAACGTGGTGACTGTGGGGTTTTTTCTTCGGGGTACTGGACAGTGATTTTGCGTTCGAACAGATGACGTCCTGTTAACCGCAAACCTTTCACCAGCTCCCATAATGTGAGACTTTTTAAATAATTAACGACACCCATACTCAACTCACCCTCAAACGGCATCAAACCATGGCGGGACGTCCCAAACCACTAGGGTTGCGACGACAATTAACCATACGATCGTAATCGGCAAAAATACTTTCCAGCCAAGACGCATGATCTGATCGTATCGAAATCGCGGGAACGTCGCCCGAAACCAAAGAAACAAGAACAAAAACAACGCGGTCTTGAATACAAACCAATGAATCCCATCAGCGAAGAAAAGACCGACAAATGGAATATCCGCAAAACCCGCTGGGAACGGAGTAAGCCAACCGCCCATAAACATTACGGAGGTCAATGCAGAAATCATTATCATATTTGCGTATTCCGCGAGGAAAAACAGCGCAAAAGCCATCCCCGCATATTCCACATGGAAGCCAGCTACAATTTCTGATTCCCCCTCGCTCACGTCGAAAGGCGCTCGATTCGTTTCTGCAAGCCCAGAAATAAAGTAAATAATAAATAGTGGCAGAAGCGGCATCCAGAACCACGTTAACGGATTCCCGCGTTGGGCTTCAATGATCTCACCTAAATTCAAGCTGCCCGCCGCAATCAATACACCTACCAACGCAAAACCCATTGGAATTTCGTAGGAGACAATTTGCGCGGCTGAACGCATCGCCCCGAGAAAAGCGTACTTAGAATTTGATGCCCAGCCAGCGACAATAATTCCGTAGACCCCAAGCGAAGTTAACGCAAGGATGTATAGTAACCCGGCATTGATGTCGGCCAGGACGACTTCAGAACCGAACGGGATCACCGCCCATGCTGCAAGTGCCGGACCCAAGGCAAGAATTGGCGCGAGCAAAAATAAGAACCGATTCGCACCTGCCGGCACAATCACTTCCTTACATAGGAGCTTGAGCGCATCCGCGATCGGCTGCAACCAACCGCGAGGCCCAACCCGGTTTGGTCCGATACGAACCTGGATGTACCCGATGATTTTTCGTTCCGCATAGGTCAGATATGCAACAGATAACATAATGGGAATGATAATTATGACAATCTGCAACAAGATGATGACCGTGGTGGTGACCGGGTCCGGTAAGAATGAGAGATAGGAGCGTAATAAATCAAACATCGCAGTACGGTTCTTCCCTCATGCCTTCGAGATTCGGATCTGTTCCGATCCACTGAGTGCCGCACAACCTGGGTGTGCGCTATACACCACATAGCTGCCATCGCTAACGGTGCCATCAACTACCACCGTCATTATGGTTTCTGCGCCGTCACCCTTGATCACTGCTTGATCTCCATCTTTTAATTCAAGTTGTTCAGCCGTAGATTGATTGAGATAGACTCTCTCCAAGTTACGTTGGAATACACGCTGCAAAGCCTCTCCGTGACGTACAATCGCGTCCGTTGCGTATAACGGTATTTCCACTACAGCTTCAAACTTACTAGAAGATTTCAGCGAATCATTAATTTTAACTTCACCGAATGCCGCGCTGGGATTAGTTTCGCCGTTACAAAGTGCCGTAATTTCAGCCGTAACATCCCGACATTCAATCGCTTCAAATCCGGGTAAGGAAAGTCGCTCGCCTAGCACGCGTAATACTTTCCATGCGGCTCGTACACTGCCGGGTGGTCGAATCGCCGGTGCGAAGGATTGCCATTGCCCTAACACGTTAACGTAGCTACCTTCGTTTTCAGCAAATGCGGCGATCGGCAGTAATACGTCTGCGGTAGCCTCAAGGGAACGATTATGAAAAGCTGTAAATGCGACGACAAAGCTCGAACGCAAAGCTTCGATCACTTTTTTCGGACGTATACAATCTAAGTCTGGCTCAACGCCAAGTAAAATATAAGCTGCAAGCGATGTGTCAAACATTCGATTTGCGTCAAGCCCGGGAGCGGCTAACTTTTGGCCTCCAGGTGCGCGATGAGGTATCGCCCCAGCCAGCCAAGCCCCTGCACAATTTGCGCCATCAGTAAGCTGAGCGTGGTCCGCTGATATCGCACTGGCAATAATTGAAGCAAGCGTACTAATTTGCCCGTAACCCGGATGTCGCTCAGCAAGATTCCCGGTTATGACAACACAGCGCTTGGCCTCCCTCATTGATATCGCAACAAAATCATGTTCATCGTGTGCACTAAATTGTTCCAGCTCCGCCTTTATTTGATCGCTTAAGCTTGTGCCACTCGTAATTTGTTTTGCGACCCCCCCAAGTATCTCTAGCATCTGACTCAGCGGAACGATCAGCTTTCGGTATATGGGGAAATTAAACTCGTAGTCAACTGGATTCAGCACAATCACCTTGGCTCCCTCTAAGGCCGCCTTACGGATGCGATGATTGATTAACGGTTGATCGTGACGTGTATTACTGCCGATTAATAATACGAAATCGGCTTTCTCTAACTGATCGAGATTCATACCCATGGAAGGCGTCAGCGGGGCCGTGGGATCCGCCGAAAAATCTACTTGTCGAGGGCGATGATCTATACTGTTCCCATCAAGTCCCCGGATCAGTCGCTGCAGCAAATAAAACTCCTCAGTAGTTGACGAAGGTGAAGCTAACGCTGCGATATCCTCTCCGCGTCCATCGATTACGATCCTCCCTAGACGGTCGGCAACGAACTCTAGGGCAATCTCCCATTCACATTCATGCCACTCTCCGTTTCGCTTGATCTTAGGAGTAAGCAAACGATCCCCGCTAGCAAGTGCTTGGTAGCTAAACCGGTCGCGATCCGATAACCACGTTTCGTTAATTTCAGCATTATCTTTAGGCACGACGCGTTTGACCTGGGATCCCTTAATATGAAAATGTAGATTCGATCCTAAACAATCGTGAGGCGCAATGCCGTCGTGCTGTTGTAATTCCCACGCGCGCGCCGAATAACGGTAGGGCTTAGAGGTCAATGCTCCAACGGGGCAAAGATCGATCACGTTACCCGATATTTCGGAACTCATGGCCTTAGCGACGTATGTTCCAATCTCCATATTTTCGCCGCGACCTGTTGCACCAAGTTCGCGAAGCCCAGCTATTTCCTCACCAAATCGAACACATCGAGTGCAGTGGATACAACGTGTCATATCCGTTTGCACGAGTGATCCAATGTCTTTGTCGCGCACCACACGTTTGCGTTCCGCATAGCGCGACACATCCCCCCCATACCCCATAGCAAGATCTTGTAACTCACACTCACCCCCTTGATCGCATATCGGGCAATCAAGTGGATGATTAATTAGAAGAAATTCCATAGTGGAACGTTGAGCATCGATC
>CAYFFH010000055.1:0-12419 GCA_964342175.1 uncultured Enterobacteriaceae bacterium
AGATTACGGATTTAAGAGCGGGTGACTGTTAATCACTAGGTCGGCGGTTCGAGCCACTCGTAACAAAAGCCGACAGCTAAAATTCCGTGATCGAAAAAAGTCTCTTCACATCTTCGAGCGATTTTAATTCCACGCTATCTTTCATTAGGAAGCCATCCCTGTCGCCATCTAGACGCAGCAGGTTGATACGATTGGCGAAATCGGGTCGCCCGTAATTGTCCACACCTGGAATGTAAACCGCGATCATGCGCACGTCCGTCGCACCATCGCACCGCGTGGGAAAGTCCTGTATGACTTCGCCTATCATTCTTCTCGTGAGCAGAAGCAGCATGGTTTCTTTGTCGGCTGACTCTAATTTTGATCTGGCCGACTGAAAATCCACAATTCCTGTGCAGATCCCTCCCTGGTTAAAATAATATGTGACAACGGGCTCGTCGAGAGCAGCTAACAACATCAACGGTGCCAGCGACAGGACGGCCGTCGTTTTAATAACGAACTGCTTTAGATCTTCGAGCGACAAATGTTTCACATCAACAGTCCAGATAAACCGAGCGCTATTATACGGCTGTTAGTCCAGTCCAACGGTGTCCCTATAATCAATTTTAAGGGATGGGTCCTGCCTTTCTTTATGGAGAACACAATTCTCGACAATCAGCAATTCCACTTCACTACCCATGAAGCAGCGGAACGCGTCTTCAGGCGTACAGACAATGGGCTCCCCCCTAACGTTAAAGCTCGTGTTAACCAGTACCGGACACCCTGTCAGCCTTTTGAATTCAGATAATAGAGCGTGATACCTCGGATTTGTATCTTCGTGTACTGTCTGTATCCTCGCCGAAAAGTCAATATGCGTAACCGCGGGGATGGTAGAACGCGGAACATTCAACTTTTCAATGCCAAACAAGGCCTCTTCGACATCTGTCATTGCCTGGCGCCGAGATTTCTTCACGTCAGCGACCAGAAGCATATATGGTGAGTCATTATCCATCTCGAACCAATCCGCTACATCGCTTCGAAGAACGGAAGGAGCGAACGGTCGAAAGCTCTCTCTATATTTTACCCTTAGATTCAGTGTTTTCTGCATAGTTGGTGATCTCGGGTCGCCGAGAATTGAGCGCGCCCCAAGGGCCCGCGGTCCGAATTCCATTCGACCTTGCATCCAACCAACCGCCTTGCCTTCCGCCAGTGCTGACGCGGTAAGGCGGTTCACATCATTTTCGCTCAACACGTCGTAAGAGGCACCGACTGCCGTCAATCTGCGTTCGACATCGGACTGCTCAAATGCCGGACCAAGATATGAACCAAGCATCATGTCTCTGTCAGCGCATGCGGGCCGCGGTTTGCCGTTATAGAGATGATAGGCGGCTAGCGCAGCTCCGAGAGCACCGCCGGCGTCGCCTGCCGCAGGTTGTATCCAGATACTGTCGAAAACACCAGCTTTATGTATTTTCCCGTTGGCAACGCAGTTCAGCGCAACGCCCCCGGCGAGGCACAGATTTCGAAGGCCTGTTTCATTCGCGATCGAATGGACGAGACGAAGGATGATGGTTTCGGTCGCGGTTTGTATGGACGCCGCGACGTCCATGTGAATTTGGGTTAACTCATCCTCCGGGCAACGAATTGGGGTGCCGAATAAATCTGCGAATCGATCGTTCGTCATTCGCAAACCAGCACAATAATCAAAATAATCTTGGTTGAGACGGAATGTGCCATCTGATTTTAAATCGACAAGCTCTTCAAGAATGAGCTGCGTGAACTTCGGTTTCCCATATGGCGCGAGGCCCATTAACTTATATTCGCCCGAGTTGACTTTGAAACCGACATAATAAGTAAATGCCGAATAAAGCAACCCGAGGGAATGCGGAAAATGCAACTCCTTGTGTATCTGTAAGTCGCTTCCCTCGCCGATTGCTAGCGAAGTCGTCGACCACTCTCCAACTCCGTCCATTGTGAGGACCGCCGCTTCGCGGTACGGCGATGGATAGAAAGCACTGGCGGCATGGGAAAGATGATGCTCGGCAAATAGCAGTTTGTTTTGCGCATCAAATTCCGCCGCAAAGGTCGCCAATGCCTTTTTTAACAAGGTTTTCTGGAACAACTTTTCCTTGAGCCAAATTGGGATCGCGGCGCTGAACGAGCGAAACCCGCGCGGCGCGAAGGCTAGATATGTCTCCAGGAGACGTTCGAATTTAAGCCAAGGTTTATCATAGAATACGACGAAATCGAGATCCTGCAGCCCAAGCTTACCCTCCGCGAGACAGTATTCGATCGCATGTGCCGGAAACCTCGAATCATGTTTCCGGCGCGTAAATCGCTCTTCCTGGGCACCAGCGATTACCCGCCCGTCTACAACGAGAGCGGCCGCGCTATCGTGATAATAGGCCGAGATGCCGAGGATTCGCATTCTCGGCAATGCTCAGAATAGAGTGTAGATGAACGGTGCTACAGCGCTGCCCTGTGTAATAACGAGTAACCCTCCGAGGAGCGCCATCACAACGAAAATCGGGACCAACCAAAATTTCTTGCGGACACGCAAAAACCGCCAGAATTCCAAAATAAAGCTCATAATCGCGATCCTAACGTATCTAGAATTGATCCTTCATCGAAGACGATTCCGGTCCGGGTGGTTGTCGTTCGATCCAATATGTGCGGCATTCCGGTTCAAATCGGAGCTTTAGTACATCCTTCCCGACCAATTTGAGAACCATCGCGATCGGCGTGATAGTAAGGAAAAACATCAGTCCCAATATCACTGGCGATACGATTTTGTGTAGGAGTAAGCCGAATCGAAACCAAAGTTTATTTAAAGGCCGCAGGGTGCTTGGAAAAAGCAACGCGACTGTCCCAAAAATTAACCCGATCCCACCCCAAAAGGGCCAAGTGTTGCTACTAGCCCAAGCCATGTAAGCCGCCAACAATACAAAAGCCACGGCAAATACGAGGCCAAAAGAGCGGTCGGTGCCCATTTTGACGGATTCATCACCGCCTCCAGTTTCGGTGCGCGACCCATCCGTTTTTTGTGCATCGGGGCCGCCAATGTCCGATTTTTTTGGCTTCGGAGAATCGGCTTGCTCGTCCATAACGACGATATCATAACGTCAGGGATCTGATGCGTCCATGATGTTCCGTCTGAGGTCTCAGCATGGGGGGTTATGGAAACATAGCGATATTTATCAATACGTTCCGATTTATGTCGTCAATCTGATTTTCCAGCGTCATAACTGAATTTGGTGTTTGAGAGGGTTAGATGAATGACCGTATCCCCGGTAATCCGAGCCATGCGTAGAGCGAGATTTCCTTATAATTCCCTTTACGCACGAAACACCTCTCTCATTCATTAAGAACACGTTCAAAAATCAAAATAAATAAATTTGGCAGAATTCCCCTGGCTCACCGTAATGGCTATGACCCACGCCATAGCAAGAAATGGCCAGAAAAATCCTTTGTTGACTTTTCGAGCAGCCAGCCTCAAGCGCGCGTGCTGGTCAAAGCGGTGCGTTAATAAAAAAACAATAATTAGTACCAAGGGGAACAGGTTCTCTGAAATAAATCCGCCGAGATTGGACCAATCAGCGTCGAATGCCACCTCGCTCAACACGCGATGGGCTGACGATACGTTCGGCGCGCGAAAATAGACCCACGCTAATGTCACGAAGTGAAATGTAAAAACTACACAGAGCCATTTCGGTATTGGCGGAGCTTTGCCTCGTGAAACGGCACGCAAAAAATGAACCGCACCGATCGCTAAGCCATGCAGTCCCCCCCAGATCACGAATGTCCAATTTGCGCCATGCCATAGCCCCCCTAGTGTCATAGTGATCATGGCGTTTGCAAATTGTTGCGCGCGTCCGCTCCGGCTTCCTCCGAGGGGAATATAGAGATAGTCCCGTAGCCAGCTCGATAGTGTTATGTGCCAGCACCGCCAAAACTCGACGATCGAGGAAGCAGAGTATGGCCGTCGAAAGTTTGTCGGAAGACGTATCCGTAAGATATACGCCAGCCCGACCGCCATATCCGTATAGCCGCTGAAATCGCAATAGATCTGGACCGAAAAGCCATAGATGCCTAACAAGTATTGCCAACCGGTAGGATCAGCGCCATCTGCAAAAATAGGATCCACGACGTCTGCGATCTGATCTGCGAAAACAAGCTTTTTCACCAACCCTAAGGTGAAAATAGCAACTCCAACAGTAAATTTAGCATCGAACGCATTGCGAAATTTTTTTAACTGGGGAAGGAGTTCGTGAGGCCTAAGGATCGGGCCCGCTATAAGGTGAGGAAAGAACAGGACGTAAGCAAGTAACCGACTTAATTTATCTTCCGGGCGATAGCGACCCCGGTAGACATCCACGATGTACGCCGTCACGGTAAAGGTGATGAATGAAATCCCTAAAGGTAAAGCCCATAGCAGAACCTCCGGCTCTGCTATTAGGCGTTCGATTCCGACCAGAGGCCCCGCCACATCGACCGTAAAGAAGTAGGTATACTTTACGATTATCAGGGGTAAAAACAGGACGATGAGGGTAGTCGTCAACCGTTGCCGCTTAACGTCTGGCCCTGAGGATCCTTCTATCCAACGGACCCCATACCACGCGATTAGCGTCAAACTGTAAGGCACCCAAAGGTAGTCGATACGCCACCATGCGTAAAATACCGTACTTCCGGCTATAACCAGATATACGCGATAGGTAGACGGCACCAAAAAGTGAAAAAACAAGTACGCCGAGAAAAAAACGAAGAAGGCTGCCTCGCTGAACAACATGGCTGATTATTGATAAATTTGGGCGCAGTAAAGTCTAGTTGGCATCCGCAAGAAACGCGAAGATTGCTTCGGCCATCAATTCGTGGCCGAGACTATTAGGATGAGGATCGCCAGGCATCGCCCACACGTCCTTGGACGTGAGGGCACCAAAAGCAGGAAGTAAATCAATGTAACGGTAATTGAGATCGGTTGCGATGTTTTCCATTTTGTCGTGAACGAATTGGAACTCATAATTCTTCAGATTGTGAACATCCGGCGTCATAGCCAAAAACAGACGAATACCTTTAGATTTAGAGTACTCGGAAATGTTCCTAAGGCTCCTTTTCATTGTGAGATACCCCGGCTGGTCCGGTTGGTAGACTTCCCTGTAATGATCAACCAAAGACTCCTCTCCTGTGTTCTTGAACAACCGATTTGCGGCGATCCAAACCGTGACAGCGAGCTGACTGTTGCGGAGCAGCCAATTGCCTCCTCCGGTTTCCAGCTTCTCGGCATCTCGCAGAAAATATTGGACAACAATGTCTGTGGGCTCCAATTCTTTGAGCTTAGTAAAGAAAAGCTCAGCAAACCGCTCAGCATTATAGTTTCCAACTCCGGCGTTGAGGACGATTACTTCCTCTCCGCGCTGCGCAAACTTTTCTTGAAGTCGCGATGTAAGCGTTTCTTCTTCTGTCACTCCCCAACCGAGGGTAATGGAAGATCCGAGAAAAAGAATACGACGTCCCCCCGACACACTCACTGGGGGCACGATCCCTCCTCGAAGACCCCACTCGTTCGTGCGGATATTTACTGATTGCAGTATCGCTGATGTGTTTCTTATATGCTCATGCCCGAGCGTCGAATTGTCGCTTAGCACCTTTAGTTCTCTCGCATAACGCCACATTTCAATGTCGTAATTTCGCATCGAACTATTTTTCAATCGCAGCGTTCCCTCCGCGATCGCTACCGCGGTGGCCGTCGATATCAGGAACGCCAGTATAGAGAAAGTCGTACTTTTCAGCATCTGGGATTAACACCTACGAGGTAAGCACAAAACGATACCGGTCAACGATCGAAATGAAATGCGGATCCACATTTCATTTCGATAATTTATGTTGAGATTTATTTTGGCAGGTATCCTGCCCCGGTTCACAAACACACCGATTGCATACTATTCTAGTATAGAATCCAAGGTGATGCGGCCTATTTTCCGAAAATATCTGAGCAACGGTTTGTTGAGCCTAGCAAGCATTGTTGGTTGCCTGGTGGTACTGGAGATTGGAGCGCGGTTCTTTCATCTAGCCCTTCCTCCCGTGGGCGAAGAAATTGGGGGTGGGCTAAAAAAGATCCTTCAATTCGACTCAGTTCTTGAGATGCGTTATGCGGAGAATTCTGAAACGAAAATTGTCTCTCCTTACGGGGAATATGACGTCGTCTACAAGACGAACGAACTTGGAATTCGCGATCGGCCAGTCCCGAAAGTCAAAGTCCAGGGCGAATTCCGAATGTTAGCGATCGGCAACTCGTTCACCGAAGGTTGGGGAGTACCAGCCAAAGCAGGCATGCTACGCGTTGCTGAACGGACCGCGAATGAGAATCCTTCGCGCCGCCGCTCCCTCCGAATTGTAAACGCCGGAATGTCCGGATTCGGGGCGGCTCAGGGTTATTTGCTGGCACGTAGCCTGATTGAGCGGGTGATGCCCGACGCGATCCTATTCGTGCTTGTTGGCACGATGATCAACAGCGACGCCAACTACCTATCGAGAGCAAGCTTTGACGATGCCGCTATCGCGACAGGACTGAGTGTAGACGCCATTTTGTCGGGCGGAGTGGGAGCAAGCGAGCTCTCAAATGAGTTCGATATGACAAATTTACTGAGGGAGCTTGGCGGTCCGAGTGAATTCGCCCGATTTGTTGCGCAGCGATTGGCCGCAAGGAAAGCAATCATGAAAATCACTCCCATGGATCCGAAAACGGATATGGTGGCCATTTACCGGGCAGACGAGAGTTCGGCCACAGAACTGTATGAGCCAACGCTCAGACATGTCGGTGCACTCGCGGAAATGGCGCGCGCGAATGCTATCGACTTCCTCGTTGTTCACATGCCCATGGCGTTTCAGCTGTCGGACGAAGAATGGAAAGAAGGGCGTAAGGCCTACAAATTGGATCAACAAAATATGGCAGAAGAAACGGTTGTGAAGCGTTTTTGTCGGGACCTCGAAATTGACTGCCTTTTTGCGAAAGACGTTTTGGGGCCTGCAGTCGCGTTAGACTCTGGGCAAACGCCGCTTTTCTTTACCCACGATTTCCATCTACGACAGAACGGTAACCGAATAGTCGGGGAATGGATAGGACATCAACTCGAGCGGCTGATAAACTCTGGCTTGACGAAATAATTTAGTAGAAACAAGCAGGTCACAAGCGATTCTTGGTCCTGCCGGCTTAGCCTGAAATTTATTTTAAAAATTTCCCCTCACATTGCGGCGCAGTAGCTATTAGTGGGACAGCATTTATATGGCTAAAATGTTTTCGATTTTCGAGGTAAAACGAGTCCGTCATTTCATCGCCGGTTTCATTCTTTTCTCCTTGGTCGCGGGAATCGGATTGGTCGTGTACGAAAAAGATCGAATCGCAAGACTGGGGAAAAAGGCGATCGATTTCGCAACTGTGTTGCGATTCGCGCCTCGAAACATCGCGCGGCTTGAAGTGCAATTGGCCGAAATGCAGCGTTCGATTGCTGATATTCAGTACGTCGACAAAATCCAGGGAGACAAATTACAGGGAATTGAGTTCAAAGTTGACGGGTTAGTGCAGTTGGCGGCAAACGGGGCACTTTTTCCACCGAACTACGATAATGTTTTTCATCCGGTAGAGTATAACGGAAGCGGTGCCCGTGTTTTCTCATTGTTCGACGAGATCAGTCTCTATCAAAAAAACGGGGCCGTGGAGATTTACGGTGCTTCGCTTCGCCAACGGATGAAAGGCGCAATCACCGTTGAGGAATCGCAGTTCGCCGTTACTCATGGCGATGCCTGGTTGTTCTGGTCACCCGACGCGGCTCCAGCTCGAACCGCTACGCATCTTAGACTGCAATTCGTGACGCTCCCAGAAAACGGGACCATCAGGGTTGGATTTATACTTGGCGATCGGCAAACGTACATTTTTGAGCGGTCATTCGGACCGCCCCTGCCCGATCCCGTGGCGGTACAGCTACCGCCACTTTATCCGAGAGACCTGCTCGACACCATATCGGGGGCTCCCGACGTTATATACCTTAACCGAGAAAGCGAACGCATATTTAGCGCTGAGCTTCCTCCCGAACTCCGCTTATTTCTTCGCGACGATCCAACACGGAACATCCAGGTGTGGTTTATTCAAACAACCGGTATGGCGGATTCAACGGTGCGGCTAACCGAAGCGGCCCTGATCCGACCAACTGCGAGCGACGGTAAAAAAAACCACATATTTTTAGCCGGGAAAATAGGCGGCGGGCTGCCGGCTCCGGGAAGCACGGTAACAGGGGTTTTTGAGAGCGGCGACACGATTAAAACGACGATAGCCCCGGACGGTATCTTTCGTTTCTCAAACGTGCCACGAGCAGCGCCAATGTCAATCAGATATCGGCACAAGTCTCAGGACTACTACACCAATCTCGGCCGTTGGTTCGTTTCGCATGCCGACAGGTCTGATCTCTTCATCGGATTGCAGCCGAGATACATCAACGATGACGCGCACGCTGCCGATCCCGCGGCTGGGAAGTTTATCACGCCGCGCAAGCCTAGCCCAAACGCGGCACTCTACGAACATCATGC
Organism: uncultured Enterobacteriaceae bacterium; assembly: GCA_964342175.1. Lineage (GTDB taxonomy): Bacteria > Pseudomonadota > Gammaproteobacteria > UBA11873. The sequence goes on from CAYFFH010000055.1 coordinate 8,554, forward strand.
GCGACAATATTGGCCGGGCGGCGGAAAGGTCAAAGAGTACGATTCGTTAACGTTTACTAATAACCGCGGTTTCATCGACCGCGACCGATTCTTCGATAATAGCGACAATTGCTTTCGCGTCGTGCACTTAGGCTCCAGCCATGCTGTAGCACTACAAGTTATGCCATTTGAGAAATTTAACATTGAACTCGAGAGTCGACTGGCGACCAAAATCGGTCGTTGCGTCGAGGTTATATCGGCCGGCAGGGATAACGGAGATGTCGGTTCAAACTATCCGCGCGTGGAAAGCTATGCCGTTAAATTCCGTCCAGACGTAATACTCTTCGAAAACAGTAAAGCTTTGATAATGCAACTCCATCCAGAATTGCTGAAATGGGGTTTTGGATGGGACGCTGATCACAATGCGCTCGACGGCTTTTTTTTCGGGAAGGACGGGACGCTAAAGTTTCGACCGTGGGACCCCTCTTATCCGGTGTTTACGACGAAGCCAACTTTCCCGGAGCTGGTACCTGGAATACCTTTTTTTAATACGTTGATGTTACCTGGGAAGCTGTTGCCGTCTCAAGGGCAGGAGGCTTTTAAGCTCTTTTCGAACATCATGGAGTATATGCAAAACAAATACCCTGATACCAAGTTTGTTGTGCACACAGCACTCGATCAAGCTCAGTGTCGAGCTAACTGCACGCAAACCTACAAGATTTCGGGGAATAAAGAGATCGATGTAAGCGTCGCCAATTTTATCGAGAACCACGATAGCAGCTGCGCGGGACGAACATTCTCATGCATTAATGTGCCGTTGCCGGTTCCGCAGGACGTCACGCCGCCTTACCTTACTTTCGAATACGACGGGCACTACTCAGTTCGAGGTCATCAATGGCTTGCAGAATCGCTGGCCGAACAACTCGTCCTCGAAATTCTGCATTGAACGCAATGTTACCCTGCTTGCCGCATCTGGCATCTGCTTTGATTCTTTGTGGTGTGGTTTTAGGCGAATCGGCTAATGCCGACACCTCCAGCCGCTCGGTACGTGAATGGCCGTACCCCTTTGGCGGCATGATTTCTTTTGTGAGTGATGTCGACATGCAGCGTCCCTGGCATGGAGCGGCTATCCATGGACTTATCAACGTGGACTTGGGTTTGCCTATCAGCGATTCTCTCTGGGTCCAAGGATCAGGAGTGACACAGGGAGCCTCTGCTCTTTTTGATCCCGCTTCGCGTCTTAACAACATATCGTCCGGGCACGACGACTACCCTACACACGCGCTGTTGATCCGTCGCTGGCATCGTGGAGACATTGATCACCTACACAGCTGGCACGATGACGGAGTGTTTCAGGTGAGGCATCTGTTTGAGCCATCGGTAACTTTACGTAATTTGACACACGTCACAGTGAATCCGCCGCCAGAGAGTGCCCGCGCTTTTCCCTATAACCATCTTCGTCTCGTCTTTAAAGGCTCATTGCCAGCAGATCTGCAAGTGGTCATCGGCGACCGGTCCGGAAAGCTCTGGCGAGAATCCCTTGCCCATGCGTGGCGAACGCATCAAAACGATATGGAGGTCGTAGAATTTGTGCTGCCGCCCGAGTTGAGCAAACGCGGTCGCGACAAAAGCGCCTTCCAGCTCTTCGATTTGGCCTCGGTCAAATTAGTGAGTCAGAGTTGTAATGACGGATGTGAGGCCGTTTTAATTCGGCTGGAGTTAGATAATTTCAGTCGACAGACGGTAGTGAGCCAGTTGCCTTGGTTGGAGTTTTGGAGCATGAGGCCTTATTTATATACCTCGCATGGCGGATTCACGCTGGTGCAGGATTATTTTTCTAACGGCCAGTCGCTCGTAGTTCCTAATGCCACCGTAACCGATCCACGAATCCTGACAACGCTGGTGGGGCATGCCGGTAATGTGGGTTCTTATGCCTTTATCAACGATCTACTGCGACAAATTGGCGTTGAGCAGGAATGGCCTTTTGTAGGGAAAGGTCGTGACCACCTATGGAAGGAAGCGCCACCGCCAATGCAATCTGAATTCGACGGACTCTACGCGTTGACGCGGGCAAAATCGCCCAGTTATCGGGTCGATTCTCGCAATAACTTCATAGCCGATGTACTCGAAGAAGAACCACTGCTTGAAGCGTACGATGTCGGCCAATTTTTCTGCCAAAATAATTGCGGAGCGGATCAAGGGGTTATGCTCGGCCTGAATATCGCCAGCGGATTGGCTCGACTTGATGCTGGGAAAGAGGTAAACCACCTTTGGTACACCCATTTTGCGACGGGCGGAGAACCCGTCCGACAGCCGACGATTGAACAACCATTAACCGGAACATCCGTTGACTGGCTACGTCGCCTCGCTGACCGCTACTACAATTTCTCGCTTGCCTGGCCACATAACAATCGGGTTTGGGTCGTGCCCGCAGGAACCGGAGCACGTTACAGAGTCGTTCGCGAGGCGATAAAATCGCATGTTGCAATAAAAGGGAACTCGATACGGATAAAATCCTGGACAGATCAGGTCACCGGCAAGGTCACCCCTGCTCCAATGGCAGGAACGCGCGATCTGCATGGCCTAACGTTTTATGTCGATGATGCAATGGAAGCGACGGTGTCGCTCGATGACAACCTAACTCAATCATTCACTAGAAACCGTCCGGACAAATCCGGCCGACCGTCCATTACCCTCGTCGACAACAGCGCGCCTACCCGCATCATAGGTCGAGTGTCGCTACGAGCACGCGGTGCCGTCACAGAGCGCAACGCTCGTTACTCTCAGCAAAAGCAGACCGCCCATCTGAGGTTGATAGCGGAGGCGCCTGGTACAGCTAGTCTTATCTTCAAGCCGCTTCAACTTGATCTTTGGAATACGACGCACCTTTCTTTTGCTTATCGAAAATCCGGTAGTGGCCGATTTTTCTTGGAACTTACCATGGAAGACGGCAGAAAAATCGGTATCCGTGAGAGCGCTGTCAATGAGGTACCTGCAGGGGCAGACAGCGGTTGGACGGTTCCTATTGCCGCACCAGAGAAAAAGGTCTTCAGCGTACTAGCAACAACCGATTTGAATTGGAACTCGAAGCAAAACATCCCGCACGAGCCCGGTGTTAGGCCCCCACTTCCGATCGGTCGCGTCAAAGCCATCAGAATTGGGTTAACGGGCGCAAAGAGGGATGAAGTTCTTGAACTTTACAATGTAACGGCATTGCGACCGAATGGCACAGGACAATCGAAACGGCATGGTGCGCTTTTGGCTGGCAGGGTTAGTTTTTTGAATAAACCGATCGAAGGCACCGCGATTTTAGTCGATCTTGAAAATGGCGATCATCGCACTACCGTAACGGATCGATTTGGATTCTACTATTTAGGGGGGGTGAGACCGGGGCAAGTTATAAAGGTTGCTGCGGTGGGTTCCGGAGGCCGCCGCTGTCCGCCAAAGGCCGGCCTCGCGTTAGAGTTGCTGAAACCAGAGGCTGAGGTAGACATCGACATTGCCGACTGTTCGGGTACTGACCGCCTGACTGTTCGCCGTTAGCACCCCTTGTAGTTCTTCTTCACACACTCTCGGGCAAGTTTCTGTGCTTCAGCAATTTGTTGAGGAGTCATCTCCTTTTCAGAACCATCTCTTACCTTCTCGCCAAGTACATCTCCATTCATGGCAGCAATGTTCCCCCACATATGAGCATAGACATGATCCTTTAGTACTCCTCTCCCCTCAAGGTACATCAAACCCAGATTGTGATGGGCACCTGCATTCCCTTGTTCAGCGGCAAGGGTGTACCACTTCACCGCAGTCTGATAATCCTGTGGAACACCTTGTCCGTTGTCGTACATCACACCCAGATTGTTCTGGGCACCTGCATTCCCTCGTTCAGCAAG
>CAYFFH010000056.1:0-12415 GCA_964342175.1 uncultured Enterobacteriaceae bacterium
CTCTCTCACTAATATAAACATACATCTACACAGAGTTCTAAGAATTCTAGATTACAATGTGGGAGATGCTTGTTATGCGCAACCGCACCCGGGGTGTCTATGATTGCTAATTACTTTTTCGGTTTAAAATCGAATTCTTGAATTAAATGTGATGGTGTTATTCTCTAGGTAGGGGTAGCAATATGGTAGCAATAATTGGTAAATTTGGGGTAATAATTAACTGATTTATTAACAAACAACGCTGCTTCTATAAGCAACAAAAAACCCTCTCTTCACGAGGGAAGAAAGGGCGTTTTAAAAGTGCGGGACCGACGAGACTTGAACTCGCGACCTCCGGCTTGACAGGCCGGCGTTCTAACCAACTGAACTACGCTATTTGTCGAGGATAGAACCGCTTTAGACCCAAGTAGCAAACTGCAAGGGTAGCAATATAGAAGCAGTAAACCGAAGTTAGGAGGACACTATGGCTTCAGTTTACCGCAAGAAGACAGGTGTGTATTACATATCTGTAATGTTTCAACGCAAACGAATAACCCGCAGTCTTGGAACTCGCTCATACAAGACAGCAAGAAAGCTAATACCACAAGTAGAAAAGCAGATTCTTTCTAACCTACTAAATGGTAAGGAAGAAAAAAGGAATGGTCCTTTATCCTTCCATCAGCTTTATAGCAGATATCTTAATTACCCCGACCATGCGTGGTCTAATCGTACCCTTGAGAGATACAGAGCACTGCTTAGTAACTATGTCGCTGATGGGTTGCCGGATAACCCTACTACAAAAGCTATGACTATCCGAGTAATCAACTCCTGTAACAACTGGGGATTCAAGCATGGTTACATTAGCAAGCCAGTCAGGTTACAGGGTGGAAGCAAGTGGGAATCACGGCATCGAGTTTTTAACGATTCAGAACTCAAATTATTGTTTGATAAAATGAGAGATAAACGCTTTAACGCCTTTGTAAAGTTTGCCTACTACACTGGTGCTAGAAGCGGCGAAATCAGGTCGCTATCGAGGGCAAGTGTGTTCTTGGAGTATATAGTCGCATATGGTAAAACAGGTAAAAGAATCATCAAATTAAACTCTCAAGCAAGGGAGATACTTGACCAGATGGAAGAGCTATGGAATTACCGCAGGGACTTTGTCTCACACAAGTTCAAGAAAGAGGTAAGAAGGCTTGAAATCAAGGATGCCAGATTCCATGACCTCAGAAGAACTTTTGGCTACAATCTAATCAAGCAAGGGAGACCTATCTATGAGGTGAGCAAGTTGCTTGGGCATTCATCAGTGACTACTACAGAGAGGCACTATGCTCCTCTACTGACTACTGAGATTGAGGACTTTGTGCTGTAATATAAGGGGAGTGTAATGCTCCCCTTTTACCCCATCCCCACTTTTTAACAAAGAGGTGGATATGGTAAAAAAAGATAAATAATCTAATTTTTTCTACACTCCTTACACATACGTAAAGGAAGTAGCTTTGCAGATTCAAATTTATATTCATAAATGTGTCCATTTTTACATCTCCATCTCAATGGTTTTTTTGTACTTTCATATTTTGTAGACAATAGTTTATAACCATATTTATCTGCAAATGCATTTACTTCTTCGATAGTTATTTTTTTGTATTTCCCCGTACAATGATAACACCATTTACTTGAAGAATTATTGTTAATAAAATACTTAGTTCTTTTAAAAATATGCCCATATTTACATTTAATTTTATAAGAAGGTCGTGCCCCTTTGTAATAATTATCTAAAAGAGTAAAATCTCGTTCCTCAAGTTGTTTTCTAAAGACTGCAATTGGAGTCTTTAAATATGCTTTATTGATATCAATATTTTTGATTCTTGCTTTCTTAAAAACAATATTATTTTTTTTCAGTTTATCTATAATAAACATTATTAAATCTTTTGCCTTTACCAAACGTCCAACTTCAGGAATCTGAATTAATATAATATTTCTTTTTTTACATGCTTCTAATTTGAAACTGTCTCTTTTCTTAGTTGCAGAAACACGTTTTTCTCCAGCTAATATTTTTGATTTATTTTCATGAAAGTATCCTTGATGTTCAAATGCAATTTTTAATTCTTCATTATATCCATCTAACTCAAGGGGTTTTTTTATACCTGACATCAGTAACCATGAAGGTCTAGTATTTGGAAATTCTTTTTCAAATAGTTGTTCAAACACCTCTCTGCATAACCTTTCCCCAGTACTTTGTGCACATGTAGGACACCAACTACCGCGAGTCAAGCTAATTAAATTTGTCTCCCATTGATGCTTTTCTGAGCATTCTAAAATTACTCGTGTATGTTTAGTCACTTTAGGTTCAACGATTTTTACACATTTCCCTCCTTTTTGAGATGAGATTTCATTTAATTCTTTAATAGAATATTTACCCACACCAGCACATCTTGGACACCATCTTCCATTAATTACACGACTAGTTCTTGTTTCCCATTCATGTCCATTGTCGCATCTCCATCTGCTCTTTGACCTACCAGTTTTAATTTCTTTTGATAACAATAATCCCTTGTTTTTCTTTGCAATTTCTTTTGCTAAAATGTTCCAAGGTTTTAATGGCTTGCTATTTCCACAATGAGGACACCAATGTCCTGTTCGAACATTATTAAGGTGAATTTGCCATTCATGACCGTTTTCACAGCTGACTAATAATTTTTTATTTACTCTAATAAATCTCTTATCTAAAAGCTTTCCATTTTTTTCTTTAACTAAATTTTCAAATAGCTCTAAACCTTTCCTTTTTTGTTCATTTATTTTCCAAATATACTTTGGTACTTCTTCTTTTTTTATTGTCGAATCATATGGTTTTTGCATTTCCAAAGACCTACATTTATTACAAAATACCTCTGAACCTCTTACTTTATTCAAAGTTCTATCCACCAGATGATTGTTTTCGCAAATCCATTGTACTATTTGTTTTCTATCAGAAATCATTTTGGTAATTAAATGAGCTTGATTTTTCTTTGCAATATTTTTTGCTTCTTTTAATAATCTCGATTCTGTATTTAACTTTCTTTTAAATTTTTCGCAATCATTACAAGTTGGTACTACCTTAAAAGTACTATATTTTTTAAAAAACATATGATTAGAAGAACATTTAAATGTTATTTCCTCATCATTATAGTTTTCTTTGATACTATTTAATATAAAGGATATACCAGTCCCAGATAATTTATCCTTGAGTGCTTTTACAAGATATTTTTTTTTCAATTGACTTCTAAATACTATAGTATAAAATCAATAGATATAGGATATGAGTATATTGAACAATTGAATCAATACTAATGGTATAAGTAAAAGGCGTTTCATTGGGTCAATTAATACATTCAATACTTTTAAATAATCACTTCAAATCCTTCAAATTCAGGATGTCCTAAATAAATCCCTCGATTCTGGCCTGCACCTCTATGTGAGGCTTTAAATGCTTCTGACTTCGTCCAATTCTCAAAATCAACCTTAGATGCCCACTCACTGTGGGAGGCATAGAGTGTGTACTCTTTATTAGAAGAACCTTTTATAAGGTTGAAATTCTTGAAGCCTTTTATACCATCAAGATAAGTTTCTCTATCCTTCCAGATTTTTTCAAAATCATTTTCCCTACCTAATGCAATTTTGAATCGGTTCATAGCAATATATTTTATCATATCAAAATCTACCCATCATTCTACAAACAAATCTTTCTTATTCGCCCCATCCCTATTTTTTACAAAGAGGTGGAGATTGAATCAATTTAAAATCCATATTATTTAATCCACCAACTTAACATTAGCTGGCTCCCAGGTTTCATTCACAATCTTTACCTCTTGTACATCTAAACCATCTGCTATTAAATCATTAGATGTGCAAGCCCAAAGTGCCAGCATTAATGAAGCTCCTGTTATCATGCCAAGTATATAGTCGATTGATTTTTGCTTTGCCATCAGAACCTCCTGTCCTTAATTCAAAATTTCCCGAAGGGATTTATCAATTTCTTTCCAATTCTGGTCAAGGTTAATAGTTTTAACAGTAACCTCGTGGCCACCCACATCAAAGGAGAGTGAAAGTTCTTTTGAGGTAGTTGGATATAGAAGCATACCCCTGCAGTCTTTGTTTTCTGCACCAGTAGCTTCTAAGTTTTTCAAATATGCAAAAATCTGATATAGATTATTTGAATGAATAGTTTTCTTATCATAGTAAGTCTGTAATGCCTCTTTGTAGTACTTAGTATCAATAATCAATCTATCATCACCTACTAAAGACTCAAGGAATATATCTGTCTGCATATTAGGGAGAAAATTACCAGATTTTTTATCTAGAGGGATAGCGTTCCAAGGTATGTTCTTCCTTGAGACAAGATATTTCCCTTTTAGTTCCTTCTTATAGAAATTACGTACAAAGGATTCAAATAGTCTATTCATTGCCCTCTCATCCCTAAGGAAATCTCTAAACTTTGTATTGCCTTCATTGTCAGTGATAATGAGTTTATCATTAATCAATTCACAAATTTTAAGCAGAAAATCATAGTAATAATTATTACGATTTAAACGAACATTCTTAAATACTTTTCTAGTCACACGGATTTCATCAATCCCCACTAATTTTCTGTATATAACTGCAAGCTTGCTTGCCAAGGTCTTATCAATATCATTACACCGAATAAGAGTTCTAATGGTGGATTTTATTATCTGATTATGAAGTACGTTGTGGCTTAGGTCATCATAGGTGCAAGCAATCTGGGCATTTTGGAGTAGATTTTTCTTTATAGTGGTATTAAAATCAATCTTCCCACGTATACTCCTTGATTCTTCATTTATCTCTACATATTCTCTATCAAGACCCCGCCTAATTAGTGCCCCCATACCGGAAATAAGTACTCGAGATAAAAGCTCAAGGATATTTTTGTTATCAAGCTTATCAACTGAGACAATATCTGCCTCATCTAGCTTATCCCAAGCGTAGCAAAGAAGATAATAAATATTCTCTATGGGGATTTGGTTGGTGGACACTATTGTTTCAGAGCATCAAGAGCCGAACTGACTTTGTCAATGCTGTCAAACCAATATTCTTTAATTAACGGCTCAACTTCATACTCGACAACTTGGTTATACCAATTTTCATCATATTTACCAGCTTTGTTAGGAGTGAAGAAACTATGCCCAATTTGGTAGCCAATACCTAAATCAGAATCTTCCACAATCTGTCCATTGAGATAATTCATCCTAGAAATGATTCTATTAATAAGCTCTTTATTAACTTTATATTTTTTTAGATGCTCTTTATATCTCTTACTTTCAAACTGAGGAGCTAAATCGATAAAGCAGAATCTACGGCGTAGGGCATAATCAACCATTGCCAAGGACCTATCTGCAGTATTCATCATACCTATGATGTAGAGATTGTCAGGTATGTAAAACTTTGAGCCATCATTATCAGAGTATGTCAGAGAAATTGAATATTCAGCCCCACGTTTATCATTTTCAACCAATAACATTAATTCACCAAATATTTTGCTTAAGTTACCTCGATTAATTTCATCAATGATGAAAACATATTTATCGTTTGGGTTCTTTCGAGCCTGATTACAGAAGTTGTAAAACACTCCATCTTTAAGTACAAAATTACCGTCATCACTAGGCCTATAACCCTGAATAAAATCCTCATAAGAGTATGATTGATGGAACTGAATCATTTCAACCCTTGCATCATCTTTAGCACCTAATAAGGAGTATGCAATACGCTTAGATATGAAGGATTTTCCTACTCCCGGAGGACCTTGCAAAATGATGTTTTGCTTTGCCCCTAACAAATCAACAATGCGGTTAAATTCTAGAGCTTCAATAAATAAATCCTCAAGAGCCATCTTCTGAGTATATTTAACTGCAGGAGTGCTGGGGATGACATTATTAGATATCTCTCCTTCAATCCCCAACAAATCAATCAACCTGTTAACATAATCCGAATATTTATATTTACTAATATTTGTTAATGTTTTAAGGACTATTTGATGTTTAGTCTCTTCCCAAGAACCTTTGTTTATCCATTGAACTTTTCGACGATGCTTATAGTCATCTACATTATCATCATAGTAATATTCACTCTCAACAATTCCATAACCCAAATATTCTTTTCTTCCCTTCTTAGCAATGATGATATCACCAATATTGATTTTCTTAGAAAACTCATAGCAACAAAGCGCATCATTTGTTACACTTTCACGATTTAATGCATCACTAAGAACGGTACCAATCTCATCTTTAGAAGAATATTGTGCCAAGTCAGTCACCTTATTCCAACCTATAGCCATTACCCCCTGTTCATAAAACTCATCCCATTTAGATGCATTTCTTCCAGGGGCATATAGCCAATATACTTTTTCTAAGTTATCCTCGGCGGTATCCGTATCAACATTCATTATTGAATACAATGGTAATAATTCATCTAGAGTATTGTAGATAATTTCAAATAATGAAGCGCTTTTAGAGATATTGTCTGGCTGAATTATTCTAATAATAGAGGAGTATATATCCCATTTACGTCCAATATCATTTGCACTTTTAATGTCCACTTTATGTTCTTTATTTTTAGTTAATAACGAACCACCTCTTGAGTTATAGCAATCATATTCAGGATGATTGATTAAATCATAAGATTGAGATAAAAAATCATTATTTTTTACCACGTGGGTAATATAATGACTATCTACTTTAAGTTTGTTTCCGTAACAAATTCCGACACGAATATTATCCTTTATTGTAAGAAATAGTTGCGGATGAAAAGAAGCAACCATATTCCTTTTTTCATTATTTGTTATACAACCCCATATATAATCATTGATTTTATGACCAGTATAATTAAATGTTTTAACTTGATAGTTATTAGTAAGTGAATTATTTTTTAGAAAATTAGAGAGAATATCTTTTAATGAAGAATATGGAGACGAATTATAGTCTGTTTTATATTTATCTGTCAGAGGTTTAAATTGAGTATGATAAATGTCATACTCTTCTATACCTTTCTTTAACCAAGCTCCTTTCAAGCCAAGAGAATTAATCTTCTCAGATAACATACAAATATCCAAAAATAATTGATTAGGATAGCTACCGGAAGTGTCAAGTTTATCAGATGCTTTTTTATTTACAACATACCCATTATCTCGAAGAACTTTGAATGCTTCTTGAGCGTTAAACTTATTTCTATCTAGTGCTTCACCATTGGAATATATATTAGCATATGAAACTATTACCTTAGGTGGATATAATTTTCCTTCACGTAATACATCATAAAAGGTAGACTTTGAGTGTGCATCAGGCAGTCCTACTTTCTCAAAATGCTCAAAACCACTCTCAATATGTTCTTTATTAATATTTTTTGGAATCATAATATTCTCCGTTCAATGTTATAAAATTGTAATTAGCATAAGTTTTAAATATCCATCTTTAGACAGTCGCAATTACCTCATCCTCACAAGCCAAGAACAACACTAATGGTATAAGTAAAAGGCGTTTCATTGGTTTAATACTCTATGACCTCATTAATAGTACCATCTTCATTGTAATAAGTCCATTTATTTACTTTCCATTGAGATTAGTTTATAATCGTTATTTTCCTTCTCGATTATCTTGCCATCTAAATTATTAATAATTTTATTTAAATATTTTTTTATTCTTTGACCTGTATGCTCATAACCAAAAACTTTACTTATTTGTACAATCAGTTCTTCTTTTGGTATAAAAAATTCTTTTTTTATAATATAAATAACTGCATTTTCTATTTCATTAGGCGAAACATATAAAATATTATCATTCATTTCTGTATTAACTCTTTTTCTTATAAAATTAACTTTATGTCTCTTTCTATAAATAAACTCTCCCTTGATATCTAACTGGTCTTTAGATTTCAGTCTATTTAATTTTCTTTCAATAATTCTAGTAATTCTAGAACCTACAGTTCGCATGTTATAATGTTCAATAACTCTCAATGCTAACTGTTTGAAGTGAATAGGAGATTCAACGTTTAATATATTTAAAATTAATAAGTTGAATTTTGTTATCTCGGTTTGCCATGTAGAATCTGCATGATAATAAAACTCTTCAGACCACCCAATATGTTTTATTTGATATTTTTCATAACTTATTATTTTAATATCATCATTTGATTTTTTGATATTATTTGCATCTTTGTACTCTAGTTCAATTGAAGAATCTAAATCAATTTTTTTTTTACTAGATTGTGCGTTTATTATTGCTTTTTTTAGCTTTTCCATCTCTCTTTTATTATTCTCGAACCAATCTACTGACCATATTCTATGAAAACTCCAACCCTTATCTTCTAAAACACTTTGACGTAATCTATCTCTATCCCGTGCAGTAGCAGAACTATGATAGGATGCTCCATCACACTCTAGGGCTAATATGAACTTTGATTTGTTATTAGGGTCTAATATTCCAAAGTCAATTTTATATCCTGATTGTCCCACCTGAGGAATAAAATCTATACCTGCTAATTGTAATTGGTCATAAACAGTTCTTTCGAAAGGATTATCTATATCAAAATCGTTACCTAAAATAGGGGAATCGTAGATGGTATTTATATCACCATTACTTTTTGCATAATCTAAATATTGTTTAAGACGTTTGACTCCTAATGATTTAGTTCGTGATAGGTCAAAATCATCTCCTGTTATTGATGAGAATACTTTCACTTTTTCTTTAGCTCTAGAAATCAACACATTCAATCTTCGTTCACCACCCACTTTATTAATTGGACCAAAATTCATAGAAGGTTTTTTGTTATTCCTATCTTTACCATACCCAATTGATATATATATTATATCCCTTTCATCCCCTTGAACGGTTTCAAGATTTTTTATAAAAAATTTATTTTGAAGATTTCCACCTTCAAATAACTCATGCAAATCAGGATTTGACTTTAATAATAAATCTTTTTCTTGTCTTAAAGCAGATTGCTGATTCTGTGAGAGAGCTACAACACCAATCGATTTAGATGGGTCTTTCTTGAATTGGTCAACCACATGTTCTATTAATATTTTTGCTTCTTTTCTATTTGTTGCACTACCACCTCTATCATAAACAGCATCCTTAATATAATAAAGTTCTACTCCTAAATTTTTGTTGTCCTTGTCACATGTTGGAAATGTAAATAATCTATTACTATAAAATTTAATATTAGAAAACTGAATTAAAGATTCATCCTTACTTCTATAATGCCATTTTAAATGACATTGAGAAAAACTGGGAATTACAGAACATTCATCTAATACACTATCCAACATTATATCTTCTTCATCTACATCATCTTCTATTGATATAAGTTTCTGAAAAAAGTTAGTAGGTGGTAACTGTTTCTCATCTCCAGTAACTACTAGTTTTTTCCCTCTTATAATTGCTCCAACACTATGTTCTGGCTTTATCTGACTTGCTTCATCAAATATGACTAAATCAAATTTGAATTTTTCAGGGTCTATATATTGAGCAACTGACATTGGACTCATCATAAAACATGGGGAAATTTGATGGATAACTTGAGGAGCTTTTTTAAATAACTTTCTCAAGGCCATATGCCCTCTTTGCAATTTAAATTGTTTTTGAAGTAAGCCTAACCCGGATGATTTTGCACCTATATAATCACTATCAGGTTTCTGTGAGCAAATTTTACTTTTTACTCTTTCAATTGCTATATCTAATTGTAGCTTATCAAGTTTAATGAAGTTATCTAGATTTTTGTCATGCGTTAATGCTTCAAATTCCTCTAAAATTTGATTCTCTTTTTTTGTATCCTCGTATATTTTATAATAATATTTCTTCTTAAATTGATTTACAATTTTATCTGGGACAGATTCTTGAATTATTAATTCATCTATATATTTTCCAAGGCCGACAGAATTACACTTATTATATGCTTTTCTAAATCTGGCCCAGTCTACTAATTCTTCTATTGAATTATTCCATATAGAAACTTTCTTTAAAATATTTTCTACATATTCATTTTCAAACCCATCTAAATATAAAATATTTTCATTTGTCTTTAATTGCTTATCAACTTCTTTCTTGACTTTATAAATATTTTTTACGATTAATAATAAATCATTGAATAAGCCGCCAGTTTCGTCTGGGATTGCTTCTTTATTAAGGATGTACTGTCTAAATATTTTATCATCACTATTATTAACTCTCAAACTTTGATATTCAGTTAGCCATTCAAACATTGATTGTATATGTTCTATGTTTGAATTTTCCTTTTGCCATAAATCACCTAATGGTTTATAGGTATCCTTAGATATATTATTTATCTTGAGTTTTAGTTTATTAGCTTTAAGAGCATCATTACATAGCTTCAACATTGAATCGTAATTGAATTCAAAATCATCATTTTTCAAATAGCTTTTAAAATTCTTTTTTGTCTCATAGTACTCTTTCATAAAGAACCTTAAAAACGAACTTAAATCTTTTATTAGAAGTCTCTTGGTAGTCTTAAAATCAAATTTGTCTAAAAAATCATCTTCAAAATCAATATTAATTTCACCTATAATCTTTTGATATTTTTTTATTTTTTTTATTATTCCTGATATTGAGTCATAATACTTTTGAGCATCTTTAATATTTAAGGACTGATTATTTATAGAATGTTTTTTATTAAATAGTTTTATGAGTTTCGAATATTTATCAATATCAGTAATTGATTTAATGTTTGTACCTATCAATAAATTAATTTTTTTAATGAATTCTAATGATTTAGTTAGATGTTCATTATATTTATATAATGTTGTTTTTAATGTTTGCTGATGTTGTTCACTTGTACTTGATATTTCAGTTCCCCAAAAGTTATGGGTTATTGGTAAACCTATTTGATTAATCCTATCTTTAAAAGTTTCTAAAACTTCAATAATATTTTTAACCTTATCATAATCCAGTTTATCAAAATCTTTATTAAAATCAATTTCTAACAACTCTACATCTTTAAGTGAATTTAATTGACCTATTAGCCAATAGAAAGATTCTCTTATTTTTGGAATTTCTTGATGTAAAACATGTGTATAATCATTAAGTTTTTTTCTATAATCGATTAATTCATCAAGTTGTTTATTTGTAGGAATTTGTTTTATTTTAAAATCATAAGCTTCACGTAATTGTAACAGTATATCTTTTTTATTTGATTTTCTACTATGTATTTGCAAGCAAAACTTATCTAAATCAACAGATTTTAATCTCTCATAAACAACTTCTAAGGCTGCCATTTTTTCACAGACAAATAATACTTTTTTATTATTAGCTAACATCTCTGAAATTAGATTTACAATCGTTTGAGATTTACCTGTACCCGGAGGGCCTTGGATTACTGCATTTCTTCCAGACTTAATTATTTCTATTGCTTCTTGTTGCGATGAATCCGCATCAAGCACTTGATATGTATCATGAGGCTTCCTTTTTATATCCAGTTCATCAGCAGAAATATAATCACCAATTGGCTCATCAGAAAGGTCCTGCTTAATACCCGCTAATTCACTAATTATTGGATGTCCACCATATATACTTTTAAATTTTTCTAAATCTTTAAACATTACAAAATTAGCAAAAGAGAAAAATCCCAGATATATATCTTCTTTTATTTTCCAATTTGAATTTGAAGAAATAAGCTCTTTTATTTTTTGAAAATATTGTATAGGGTCAAATTTTTCACTATCATTTATTTCTGGAATAATCAAATTGAAATTTGTATTTAATTTTTCTTGTAGACTTAAATTAATTATTGGTTCTTCATCTGTCCTCTGTATTTGAAAACCACTTCTAATTGATTTTTTAGTAATTTTTACAGGGACTAGCAATAACGGAGACCTATTTAATTTATCAGAATGCTCTATATCATACCAATTCAACATCCCAAGAGTCAAAAAAAGATTATTATAACCTTGTTCATCTATAATATCTCGAGCTCTATATTGAATATTCCTAAGATTATTAAATAGATTTTGTATATCTAGATTGGTCTGAAGTGTATTATCAGTATATTTCTCTTTTAAAGTAGCTTTATCATAAATATCAAATTCTGTGGAATCATTCTTTGACTCAATATCACTATTAGATTCTTCAGTATCTTCCTCTATTGGCCCAAAGTTAAATTTTTCATTATTTATAACTAACTGTCTATATACTTCAGCTGGCTTTTCGTCTATTATTTTTACTGTTGACCTTTTGTAGGCCCTAAAGCTAACCAATGGATTTCTTCTACTTGTATCAAGTAGTTTATTTTGCCATTGATTAATCTTGTTTTCTAGTTTTTTATCCACTGTGCATTAGAAGATGGTTAAGTCTAGTCTAGTATTATTAAGTAACAATAGGATTCTTAAAACTTATCCTTCTAAATAATCCTACAAAGAATTTTCCTATCTTTACAT
>CAYFFH010000057.1:0-12314 GCA_964342175.1 uncultured Enterobacteriaceae bacterium
CCGGATTACATCTACATTTTGGCCGAGCTCACCACAATACTGCACCAGGTTGTACGTAAACGAATCGTAATTATCGATCATTAATATCACGTTTTGATACCTACGGTACCTAACCTCATATTGGGTAATAAATCGACTATTTCACTCAACGAATCAACTATGGCAAGCGGGTCGTTTAGTTCAATGTCGGTGATGTTCCCATAACCATAGGTCACGTAAACTGAGGGCATGTTCGCATTTTTGGCGGCAAGTATGTCGGTTCGAGTGTCGCCGACCATAACGCAGTGTCCTGGTGTGATTCCGTAATGGTTTGCTACGTACAATAGTTGATTCGGTGCCGGTTTCTTTTCATCTAGCGTGTCTCCGCTGACGACCACAGGAAAAAAATGGTCGAGACCAAGATGTCGTAGTAGACCATCGGTAAAACGATTTGGTTTATTCGTTACACAAGCTAATTTGTAGTCACGGTTGCATAGTTCTGTCAGAGTCTGATCAACATCGATATATGGGGTTGAGTACCGACAAAAATTTTCTCCATAGTGTTCGAAAAAATACGCACGCACTTTGATGAATAAAGCGATGTCGGCAACTCCATTATGATCATTAGTAAGCGATCTGTGGATTAATCGATCTGCACCGTTGCCAATATAACCCTTTATCGTCTCAAGACTCGGAGGTTGCTTCCCGACAAGTTGTACGGCGTAAGCTACACTTACAGCAATATCGGGTGCGCTATCAACGAGGGTTCCGTCGAGATCGAATATGATGGCACAGCCATCAGGGGAGACGTTCATACGGATCTGCTTTTCTCGATTTCCGCATGCATCGCTGAAATTACTGCAGCGTAGTCCGTGCTCCCGAAAATCGCTGTACCGGCTACAAAGGTATCTGCACCAGCCGCAGCGATTTCTTTAATGTTATCAACATTAACTCCACCATCGATCTCAAGTCTGATAGGTCGTTTGCTACGGTCAATGATCGCGCGGGCCAAGCGCAGTTTATCTAATGCGGCGGGGATGAAGGTCTGTCCCCCGTAACCGGGATTTACAGCCATAACGAGTACCATGTCGATCTTATCTAGCACAAAATCCAGATGATCCAATGGGGTTGCGGGATTAAATACGAGTCCGCTCTTACATCCCGAATCGCGGATTAATTGTAGGGTACGATCTACATGTTCACTCGCCTCCGGATGGAAAGTGATATAGGTGGCGCCAGCATCGACGAAATCACCAACCAGGCGTTCAACTGGTTTGACCATGAGGTGAACGTCGATGTCTGCGCTGACACCGTATTTCCGCAATGCGCTGCACACCAGAGGACCGATCGTTAGGTTCGGAACGTAGTGGTTGTCCATTACATCAAAGTGAATTAGTTGAGATCCTGCGGCAACTACCGCATCGATCTCAGCACCGAGCCGGGCGAAATCTGCAGCGAGTATTGATGGAGCAATTAGGTCGTTTTGTTTCATACCAATGTGCCACGGCGAAAAGCCTAAAACCAAGGGTCGGCAACTGTACCGCATCGTTAATCCATCTGCACGTCAGCTCGCCAATTTATTAGGTTTGGCCACTCAGATAATCGAATAACCATCCCCTTCTGTATTTCACCCTATGCTTCACGAAATCCTTCCAGGTTGTACCTAGGCCGGACTCGTGAGTGATGCGTAGTAGCATTCGCCCTGAGTTCAGTTAGTCGCAACTATTAATTAATTTCATACCATGCCCAGAGTCATTGACGTCCTAATTATTGTGATTCCACTAGTTGAGCGGGGAGCACAACAGACATGAGGTTTAGAAAGATATTTAGATACCGAAACATTCTGTTAGTTATTTGGTCTGCGTAGTTATATAATTCCCACTAGCCAAACCGTTTTTCTTACGCATTGATTCGACCAGCTCTTTTTCCGATGAAATCGAGCAGTAAGGCATGGATTCCTCCAATATCTTCATTCAGTATCCCGTGACGTCTGGATTCAATCCATTGGAGTACCTTGTCATTCGTTCCAACTCCCTCGTACGCGATTTTTGCGCTTACCGGATCGACAACACGATCCTCCGTGCCCTGAACGATACACACGGGACACGTAACGTCTTTAAGATCTGTTTTTAGGTTGGAGACCAGACGGGTAAGCTCGTAGAGGCCCCGCACTGGCATATTCCGATAATTGATATGCGGGTGTTCCGACTCGTTCGGACGAAATGGGATAAGTCCCTCGTATTTTGAGACCCATCTAACGATCCGATTGGCGCCATGCATTAGCGGAACGAAATACATGTTCTTGTTACGAAACTTTATAGGTGCACTAACAGAAATTACAGAATCTATTTGACCTACTCTTTTTGATGCAAGCATCAAAGAGAGGGCCCCTCCAGTCGAAAAGCCGACGACACACACGTGCTTGCATAGCGCCTGGATGATTTCAAAGCCACGTTCTACCGATGTGTACCAATCTTGCCAGCTTCGTTCTCGAAGATCCCATGGGGAAGTTCCGTGCCCTTTTAGTCTTATCCCGAGGACGGTGTAGCCGGCCGTAGCCAATTTGTTCCCAAAGTCACGTACTTCCGCTGGAGACGCAAGAAAGCCATGAACAAGTAATATGCCATAGTGAGATTCAGACTCGAGTAGAAATGGTTCGGCATCCGCGGTTGCCGTTTCACGATGGTTAATTTCTTGATACTTCGGTTTATTGAAGTAAGTCCTATCCCATTCGAATTCAACTAATTCATCATTAAAACTTAATTTTGCGTAGTCCCGCGGTCCAATTAAGGGAAGGTTGGCTAATGCGGAATCCAGCGCACTACCGACTTCTTTTATTGGTTCGACTTCATTACTGTAGACTTCGATCGGATTTTCTAAACGGACTGAATCAAATTCGTGATCGATTCCAAGTTTATCCAAAAAGACGATTTCGTGGGGGTGTAGCTTTATTAATTCAGCCTGCACTGCCGATTGAAGGAATTGACTTAACTCTGGCATTTCCGTACGTAGAAGCTCTCGGTATATAGTTGGATTACAGATACTCCGATGAAGATGAACTGCGCGGTACTGTTGTAGTGTTTTGATGCTGAGATAGATAGCTTGTTTAAATTCGATCAGTGAAATTCCTGTTTTAGCTTTTTCTATAAATTTCAGGATGGCTTGGGACGCGATGTGGCTAGTATTTACCGTGACCTCTCTGTAGATATCACGCATGTAACGATCGCGGAGCCGTGAGATGCTAGCGCGTAAACCCCTCGTAGCAGATCTCCTTATGGTATTTGTACGCAGGTAATTGGCGTCGAAAATGTCGGTAGGGGAGGAAATACGACGGCTGAGGTAGGTGGCGAGTAGTCGCTCCCACCAAACCCAAGACTCTATTGGCCGGATGGCATTACCTAGTCTGATATCCATATCAGTTTTTTCAAAAAAAAGGTTCCCTTCGATAATCAACTCTTCGACAGCACGCTGATTAAGATCACCGGGCAGTATTTCGGCACTGCGTCGCAAAATGTTGTCGCTGATCCTCAGTGGATAAAAGGTAATGTTAGCGGGGACGATAGTAACTGGTCGGTTCGCGGTTTGAATTAGAGCATCGGATGACGGGAGCTCGAGTTGGTCTGCCCAAGTTCTGAGTAGTTTAATATTGTCTCGGCGATACTCCTCGAGAACACGTAGTTTAATAATTTGCAGGCCGATCGCCAGTCTAGCGGCTCCAGTATGATGTTTTCTTCTCGTGTGAGTCGACCTTGAAAAGATGCTGTACTCGCCATAATCGTCCAAGACTTGCCGATCTTTTACCATCCCACCTTCCGGGAAAATAATGATTTTTCGACCTTTTAAGATGTCGCGCGTGAGCGTCAACATAAGATCTGGAAGGTTGTTTGGGAGCGCGCCTAGATCGTATAGGAGGTCAGTGAGTCGATCATTATTTTTAAAGAATTCAGCAGCGGCAATTGAGCGACAGAATGCCCCAGTTTCTTGGTATATCAGATATTGTGGAATAAACGTTTCCATCCGTGCGAAGTGGTTGAATAGGAATACGTCGCCTTGATCAATTTGGCCATGCTCATGGTGTAGTTTTATTCGTACGCTTAGTAAGTTTTTAACATGATCAAAAGCGCGCACGCACCAGTCGTAAGTCTGTTGATTTAGATCAAATTTATCCCCCATTAAATAAATCTCATGTAGTCCGGCTTAACATGTCCAGCACGGGTCTTTTGCCGGTCAATCGCCCAAACTATATGTTCCGCAACTAATGGGGTTGCGGTAACAAGTCGATTTTCTAAAACTTCTCGTACCGCAGCGGAAGGAGGTGAGTTGCCGAGTGAAATGGCTATATTACGCAGCCACTGATCGTATGATATTCGCCTAAGCGCAGAACCTAAGGTGCGTGTATTAAAATCATCTTCGGACCATTTAAAAAGCTCAATCAGGGAGCTCGAATCGAGGTTGAATCGAGGTGCAAAATCCTTTTCTGCACTCAATTTGGCGAATCGATTCCACGGACAAACAATCTGGCAATCATCGCAACCAAAAATACGATTTCCAATCAATGGTCGAAATTCGAGAGGGATTACGCCGCGGTACTCGATAGTCAAGTATGATATGCAGCGGCGTGCGTCTACCTCGTACGGTGCGACGATTGCCCTAGTCGGACATACATCTATGCACGCCACGCACCGCCCGCAATGCTCATCTTTAAACGGGAGATCGTGAGGCAAGCATAGATCGGTAAAAATTTCGCCGATAAAAAACCATGATCCGTCGTCACGACTGATAAGATTTGCATGTTTTCCGAACCATCCCAGACCGGCTTTGCGTGCTAGTGCGCGTTCAAGTACTGGTGCACTATCAGTAAAGACGCGGTAGCCGTAGTTGCCAATTTCTTCCCCAATTTTCTGCCCAAGTTTCCTTAGTCGTGAGCGCATTAGTTTGTGGTAGTCACGTCCAAGTGCGTATCTCGAAATATAAGCCGTTGTCGAGTCGTCTAGTGCGCTACTCGGATTCGGACATTCCGCTGAGAGATAATTCATCCGCGCTGAGATCACAGACATTGTTTGTGGCATCAGTTCTTGGGGCCGGGAACGCATCAACCCGTGTTTTCTCATGTACTTCATTTCGCCGTCATAGTGCTTTTCCAACCATAGTTCTAGCCGTCGCTCATCGTTGGTCAGACTAGTCCCCGTAACACCGATTTCTTGAAACCCTAGTTCCAGACCCCATGTACGGATTTTCTCTACCAATAAGCCTAAATCTGGCGTTTGGCTGGCGTTGGCGATTGGTTCATCCATTCTATTCTCTGGGGAACTATTGAGGTTGAAGTACCGTGGTTATCATCAGTGACTGGTGTCTGCCAAAAATTTTTATCATTGACGATCTAGCTATATCGACGCGAGACCCCATCATTTGCCTAGAAATCAGCGTTCAACTCAGTTGTGGTGCGCCCATACCCAACGATATACTCGCCATATCTTCTTCCAGCGCCGCACATAGCGCCAGTAACGCCTATGTTTGATATCGTCAGTATTTGGTATCGCCGATATTTTTCCCATCCGCAGGCGGTATTGCTAGTTCTATTGTTGGTTATCAGCACTCTTGTTCTATTGTATTTCGGTCATATGTTGGCGCCGGTACTGGCAGCGGTAGTCGTTGCCTATATGTTGGAAGTCACCGTTAATCACCTTGAAAGATGCGGCCTTCCTCGTTTCATAGCAGTCTCGATTGTGTTTTCTGTTTTTCTTACGCTGTTGGTATTCGTCCTCCTTGGACTTATGCCGATCTTATCGCGACAGATAACCAATTTCATCCAAGAACTTCCCCGAATGATTAACGAGGGCCGGGAATTGCTTCTGCGGCTTCCTCAGCTTTACCCAAATGTGATCACCACTGTACAGGTAGACAATGTCATCAGTGCGATTCGAAACGGTATTAATAGTATGGGGCAAAGCGTTTTATCGATATCCTTGGCGTCAATACCAGCTTTCGTCACCTTGCTCATATATCTTATTTTAGGTCCGGTACTCGTATTCTTCTTTCTCAAAGATAAGACACAACTGGTTGTCTGGTGCACTTCGTTTCTTCCTACTGACCGAGGCGTCATAGAGCGTGTATGGTCTGAGATGGACGTTCAGATTGGCAATTACATCCGTGGTAAGGTCTATGAAATTTTGATTGTAGGCAGCGTCACCTACGCCGCTTTTTCGTTTCTTGGGTTGTCTTACGCTCCTTTGCTTGCGGTTATTGTCGGATTATCCGTGATAGTGCCCTATTTGGGTGCAGCGGTTGTCACTTTTCCTGTCGCACTTGCTGGGTATCTGCAATTCGGGTGGGGGAACGATTTTGTTTGGGTAATGGTTGCCTATGCAATCTTGCAAGCGCTTGATGGGAACTTGTTGGTGCCGCTATTATTTTCTGACGTTGTCAATTTGCATCCGGTCGCGATAATTATCGCGGTGCTGGTGTTTGGTGGATTATGGGGTTTCTGGGGCGTGTTTTTCGCAATTCCGCTCGCGACCTTGGTGAAATCACTGTTAAACGCTTGGCCGCGAGCGAGTGACTTAATGTCGACACCGCGGCCGGAATAGCCGCCAAACTATAAACGGGATGTCGCATAATCAGCCAGGCGCGATCGTTCTCCTCGTGTCAGTGTTATGTGTCCGCTGTGTTCCCATTCTCTAAATCTATCGACGATGAAGGATAAACCGGATGTTTTACCGTCTAAATAAGGCGTATCAATCTGGGCAATATTACCAAGGCAGACTACCTTAGAGCCTGGTCCAGCACGTGTAACCAAAGTCCGTAATTGTTTGACTGTAAGGTTTTGCGCTTCGTCAATTATAATGTAGCGATTGAGAAACGTACGCCCACGC
Organism: uncultured Enterobacteriaceae bacterium; assembly: GCA_964342175.1. Lineage (GTDB taxonomy): Bacteria > Pseudomonadota > Gammaproteobacteria > UBA11873. Next base: position 6,852 of record CAYFFH010000057.1, read on the forward strand.
ATAAAGCTCAGGGATCGGATCTTGATCCGATCTTGCAGGATGTCCGATGTCGCTCTCTTGCCCCACCCACCGCCTTCATCGGTGTCAGTCAGAACTTCGAGGTTATCGAGGAGAGCGCCCATCCAGGGCGTCATTTTCTCTTCTTCTGTTCCCGGTAGATAACCTATATCCTCACCGACTGAAATTGTTTCTCGCGTCATTACAATTTCACGGTAACGCTTTTTCTCCATTGACTGCACAAGTCCTGCCGCTAATGCCAGTAGCGTTTTTCCGGTTCCAGCAGTACCTATTAGAGAGACAAATTCGATCGTAGGTTCCAACAATAGGTTCAGCGCGAAATTCTGTTCAGTGTTGCGCGCTGTGATTCCCCAAACCGAATTCTCAGGACGCCGATAATCGCATGCTTGTTCAAGTAAACGCATGTCATTTGTTTTCCCCTTGACAATCAGTTCGATACCCCCGCTTGAGGTATAGAGACATTCGTTAGGAAAAACATTACCAAATGACTCAGCACTAATTGAATATAGCGGTTTTCCAGATGACCGACCGACTTCTCCGCAGTTTTTCATGCGCAACCATTCAGTTTCGTCTAATTCTCGGAGGCCACTGTATAACAAGTCAATATTGTCGAGCGCTTTGTCGTTGTAATAGTCTTCGGCATTAAGGCCTGCAATACGTGCCTTGATGCGCAGGTTAATATTTTTAGAAATGAGAGTGACCTTGGTCGTTGTGTGTTGTTTGGTTAGGTCAAGGGCCGTATGAAGAATACTATTGTTGTTTAGCTGATTTTTTCGGCTGTTCTCAGGTAATGAGGTCCTTAAGTTGGACGCTTGAAAGTAGACTGATCCGACAGCAGTTTTTAGGGCGCCATTAATGCGTCCTAACGGTAATCCAGATTCGATAGCAGCGCGATCACTAGAAGCAACCAGTTTGCCCAGTGTCCGGCTCACCTGGCGGGCGTTTCGGGCAATTTCAGAGACTCCGTTCTTGACCGAATCTAATTCTTCTAAGACAGTCATTGGAATAAAGATGTCGTGTTCTTTGAACTGGAAGATCGCCGATGGATCGTGAATCAGTACGTCGGTATCGATAATGAATAAGCGCTTTGGTGAATTCAACAATCTGTGACCTTTTGGTGGAATTTAGTTTGCGTCAGTGAAGTCCGACTATTTAACCGGCTCCATAATGGAATCGAGGTTCAATTGGTCGCAAAATTCCATGAATTCACCTCGCAGTGTTGCGATAGACATATCCGTTGGTATACCTATCGTCATGTGGAGTGAAAACATTGACGTACCGGTTCGGGCAGCCGTGTAAGTTCCCGAAGAGAAATCTTCAATGACAATTTCCCGCTCGGAGAAGAAATGGGTTATGTCGCGCACAATACCGATGCTGTCGACGGCAACTACTTCGACCGCGTAAGGCATTGCGTTGCCTCCATGTCTGCTCAGTTCAGTCCGTTCGGCAATTGTAGTGATATCAAGCTGTTCATCGAGCCGTGGCAGAATATTTTCTATTTTAGCGATCGCGCTCCAGCTACCGGACAATAACATCATCATGGCTAAGCGGTCTCCTAACACTGTCATACGACTATCAATTACGTTGCAGCCACAATCCTGAACGGCTTTAGTAAATGGTACGATGAGGCCAGTTCGATTCTGTCCAATCGCGGATACTACTAGGTATTTCTGCATTATTTGGAGGTCTACGGTAGGCTGTTAGCGACCCTCATTGTGCATGTTTCTCCAACCTCTCCGCAAGGGTAAAAAGTTTTTAGCGGTCTGTGTTTTATGGAACTCCCGACCCGATCTCCTTGTCATAGTGAACATAGAAAGTTACCATACGTTGTTGATTTGGAGAGATTTTCACATGTCACTGTTCCGGGGAAGTATGGTCGCGGTCGTTACCCCCATGCTTGGCGGGGTTTCACCCGATTCGGCGATTGATTGGAGCCGTTTTGAAGGTCTTCTAGACTTTCACGTTACTAACGGCACCGCTGCGATTGTTGCGGTTGGAACCACAGGTGAATCAGCTACCTTAAGCGAGGAAGAGCATTGTGAAGCTATCGCTATGGTTGTGCGTCATGTCGATAGGCGTATCCCCGTCATTGCTGGGACGGGCGCTAATTCGACATCGGAGGCAATCCGCTTAACAAAATGTGCGGCGAAAGCCGGCGCGGATGCGTGCCTACTAGTTACTCCTTACTATAATAAGCCGACTCAAGAGGGCCTTTATCAGCACCATAAGGCCGTCGCCGAAGCGGTTCAGATACCGCAGATTCTTTATAATGTCCCAGGCCGCACAGCGTGCGACATGCAACCCTCGACGGTTGCGCGATTGGCGGCCATTGACAATGTTATTGGGGTCAAGGAAGCAACAGGCGATGTTGATAGAGTGGCGCAATTGAGAAAGCAATGTGGCGATGACTTCCTACTACTTAGCGGGGATGACGCGAGTGGCCGCGAGTTTATGTTAGCCGGCGGAGACGGAGTGATATCGGTCACCGCAAACGTTGCGCCGCGGGAAATGAGTGAGCTATGTCGCGCCGCCCTCGGGGGCGATGCGACACGTGCTGGGATTATTGACGCGGATCTAGCGCTGTTGCACGACGAACTTTTTTGCGAATCAAACCCAATTCCCGTCAAATGGGCAGTTCATGCTATGGGTTTAGCTGACATCGGCATTAGGCTACCAATGACATGGCTATCTTCTGCGGGTCAGAAACGCGTCAGGAAAGCACTTGCAAAAGCCAAGATACAACATAGGTGTTAAGCAGCTAATAATGATTTTGGTCGAAGTGATGAGTGAAAACATAAAACGCCACGCAACAATATTGCAGACATGCTTGAGAGCTATGATAGCCATGTCATTGGTAGCCGGATGTAGTTCGATTGTTCCGACCTTGGACAAGGTTATGCCAGACAAGCGTACCGAATATAAAAAAAGTATAAGCCTTCCGGATCTCGAAGTACCGCCAGATCTAACTACCGACGCGATCCAGGACCGCATGGCAATACCCATTGGCAGAGATGGTAGCACCGCGAAATACTCAACCTATCAAGAACGCGCTGCCGAACGGGAACTCGACGTTGACACTGAGCGGACGGAATCCGGTGCAATTACGTTGCTCGAAAATGAGCACAGGCTTGTAGTACGGGGTGCTACAACTCAGATATGGCCGCAGCTGCGCGAGTTTTGGAACGGCCTCGGCTACGGATTGGAACTCGACGATGAAGAACTCGGTGTGATGGAAACTGGTTGGAACGAAAATCAGCGAGCACTAACAAGGAATAAATTCAAGATTTTTGCGGAACCCGGTCAAGAACGTGATACGACCATACTTTATATTTCTTGTCGTGGAGAGGAGCTCATCGGGCAGGGTGAAAATGTAGTTTGGCAATCCAGTGATCGAGACATACCGTTTGAAAGGAAAGTCGTTGAGCGTATTGAGGAGAATCTGGGCTACGGAGTCAGTTCTGTCGCGGAGACCCCCACGGAGGAGTATGGGTCTCGGGTAGCTATGGAAGATACGCCATCACAATCGGATTTAGGAACCCAGCGAGCAAAGATTATCAATGCCGGTGGCGGGAAAGCTTACCTTTCCTTAGCTGAGGAGTTTACAGTGGCGTGGGAGAGTGTAGCCTCGGCCCTTTGGCGTGCTGGTATCCCAGTCGATCAGCAGGATCAAAATCGAGGGCTGTATATTATCCGCATTCCGAAAGCAGAGACTGTCGTAAAAAAGGAAGGCGTATTTTCGAAACTTAAATTTTGGAGTGGGAACGAGGCAAAGTTTCAACTAAGTCTCACTGGGGTAGGTGAAAAAACCGAACTCGTAGTGTTAAACAAAGATGGGAAATGGGAGATCGGCGAAGTGGCCGGTGACCTCTTGGCTCGATTAAATCAAGAACTAAACGCCGAGGTCCTATGATTCAAGAATCATAGTTTTTAAGTTTTGATTATCAAACGACGGACGCTCCCGCGTATCTTGACAAATTTCGACTACAATAAAACTATATATAGGTTTTGGAGTCGGTGATCTGCGTTTTGCAATACTAGCAAGCGGAAGCAGTGGGAACGCGACAGTCGTTGAGGCTGCTGGAACTGCGATTCTCATTGACTGTGGTGTGTCTGTTCGGCGCCTGGAACAACGCGCATCAGAACTTGATTTCTCGCCAACTAATCTTTCCAGCGTTCTAGTTACACACGAACACAGCGATCACATAGGAGGGGTAGCTGCCCTTGCTCGGCGCTACAGAATTCCAGTTTATATGACGCATGGTACTCAGACCGCGTCCTCGTTTCGCGACGAGCGTGACGTCGAGATTCGTGAGATATCTGCCCATGAACCGTTTCCCGTCGGTGCGCTGACCTTGCGGCCTGCGCCAGTTCCGCACGATGCAAAAGAACCTTGTCAATTTGTTGTCGAGCACGACGAAGTACGAATGGGTTTGTTGACCGACGTAGGGAGCGAGACGCTTCATATAGAGCAGCATTTCGCCGATTGTGACGCACTAATTTTAGAGTTCAATCATGACATAAAAATGCTGTCAGATTGTCGATATCCGGACTCTGTCAAGCAGCGGATTGCTGGATCTCATGGGCACTTCAATAACCAACAAGCGCAGAATCTTTTGGGTAAACTATTGTCGAGACGATTAAGGTACGTGTTTGGCGCACATATAAGTCAACACGCGAACAGCTATCATCTGGTTCAAAAAAAGTTACAAGATTTATTAAGAGGAACCGATATCAAATGGGATATCGCCTACCAGAACTGTGTTACTCCATGGGTCACGATATAACATAGTTTTGATAGGTCTTATCTCCGTTTAACATACTTCATTAGGCGCCGTTTTTTCTGTGCTTGCCGTGGGGTCAACGTATTACGTTTGTGAGCATACGGATTACTGCTTTGTTTAAATTCAATCCGAACAGGAGTACCCACGAGTTTGAATGCGTCACGAAAATAGTTTGCCAGATAGCGACGATAACTCTCGGGTAGCATTTGTGTCTGATTACCATGAATGATTATTGTAGGTGGGTTCCGACCACCAAAATGTGCGTAGCGTAATTTTACTCTTCGGCCGCGCTTTAGCGGCGGCGGATGTGCCGTAATCGCACGATTCAACATCTCTGTTACAGTATTCGTTCGTGCTGATATTTGTGAAGATTGCCATGCCTGTTTGACATTTTCGAGAAGGGCACCTACCCCTGTACCGTGTAACGCAGAGATAAATACTCGCCTAGCATATTCAATGAATTTAAGCTTACGATCGAGTTCGCGTCGAATTTGGTCGCGTTTCCCCGATGCAAGGCCGTCCCACTTGTTCACTGCGACGACAACTGAACGTCCGCTTTCCAACACTAATCCAAGTAGATGTGCATCTTGCTCGGTTACTGCCTCGGTCGAATCGAGAACGACTATGACGACCGAAGCGAGGTCGATAGCCTGCAGGGCTTTTA
>CAYFFH010000058.1:0-12292 GCA_964342175.1 uncultured Enterobacteriaceae bacterium
GTAGAGAGTGACGTCGAAAATGGTTACATCACCTTAGAAGCTGCAGTGGCAGACTACGGACTAGATCCTTCGAGGTCACCAAGCCTTGTCTGAACCCGGTGGACGTCTCGCAACTGACGTTGGCGGCACTTTCACTGATCTCGTATATCTCGACGAGGCGTCTAATGAGCTTGAAGTCGCTAAGGTTTTGACTACTCCAGCAGATCCTGCCATCGGGGTGATGGAAGTGATCCGAGTCGCCAAAATTGATCCCCGTGCCGTCGTCTTCTTTATCCATGGTGGTACGACCGTTATTAATGCCATAACCGAACGTAAGGGTGCGCGAACTGCGTTAGTTACCACAGCAGGTTTTCGCGATGTGTTAGAGATTGGACGCGGTAATCGGCCAGATCTCTATAACCTACAGTTCCGCTCCCCTGGGAGTTTCGTTCCACGTCACCTATGTTTCGAAGTGCGCGAGCGGCTGGATGCCGGCGGTGGCGTTGTCCAAGCGTTGGAAATGGGCGATATCAAGCGGATTGCCGAAGCGTGCAAGGCGGCCGACATTGAAGCTGTTGCAGTTGCTTTTCTGCATGCTTACCGGGAACCCAAGCACGAGCGTGCTGCGGCAGGTTATTTGCGCTCAGAGCTACCGGGCGTAGCCGTGACCGCTTCACATGAAATTACCCGAGAATGGCGTGAATACGAGCGAACGAATACCGCGGTGCTGAATGCCTATGTACAACCGTTAGTAGCCGGATATCTAAGTCGACTCGGCGATCTCGCTAGAAACGCGGGGATCAACTGTGAGCTGAACGCGATGCAATCGAACGTTGGTTCAACCAACTTTACCCGGGCGAAGATCCACCCGATTACTTTGGTCGAGTCGGGCCCGGCAGGGGGCGTAAATGGCGCCGCTTATCTTGGCCGTGAGTGTGGTGCTTCCGATATCATCTACTTCGACGTCGGAGGTACGACCGCTAAATGCTCATTGATTGAAGGCGGGGTGGCAAAACTCGACTCAGAATACCGACTAGGCCTCACGCGTTTGTGGCCGGGTTATCCGATCAAAGTACCCGTGGTGGATATCGTCGAGGTGGGTGCGGGCGGTGGGTCGATCGCTCGCTTGGACGATGCGGGCTTGATAAGAGTAGGGCCACGAAGTGCAGGTGCCGATCCGGGACCCGCGTGTTATGGGCACGGCGGCAAGTTGCCGACCGTTACCGACGCGAAACTGATCACCGGGGTCCTCGATGCTCGAGCATTCGGCGGTGGGTTATTTGAGCTCAATGAAGCTCGAGCCCGAGACGCCATGCAGACCTTAGCCGATCCGCTCGGTCGCAGCGTTGAAGAGACCGCACTTGCCGTTAATCGTATAGCCGAAGCGGACATGGTTAATGCCCTCAAACTCATTACGGTGCAACGTGGGCACGACTCACGCGACTTTACTCTGCTCGCATGTGGCGGTGGCGGTCCCATGCACGTTGGAGCACTCGCGCGGGAAATAGGTGTGCGAGAAATCTTGATACCACGACACGCTGGGATTTTTTCTGCCTGGGGGATGCTGGCGACACCACCACGTCGTGATATTGCTCTGACAACTCTAGCCACCATCGATGAATTGAAGATATCGGATATACGTGATGTGTTTGAAAAATTGATCCGAGAGGCAAGGGAGTATTTCGACCGAGAGCAAAAACTCGGTAAGACGTTATCGGTGTCGACGCAGTTGGCCATGCGCTACCAGGGGCAAGAGCATTCAGTAATGATCAATGTCGATCTAGATGCAGAGGATATCGACGACATATTGGGGGCCTTCCACCTGGCACATGAGCGATCATTCACGTTTCGTTTGGACGATTCACCGGTAGAATTGGTTACTTATCATCTGGCTGTTGAGGCCGAAGCGCCGATGCCGCCTATTGTCCCTCCAAAGATGGCTATAGGTACGAAGGAAGATGCACTGCGAGGGCAGCGGCTTGTATGGTTCGATGAATCGGGGCCGCGTCAAGTTCCCACTTATAGCCGGAACGGATTAGCTCCAGGCACCGAGATTCAGGGACCCACTATCATAGAAGAGGATACGACCACCGCGTTGGTGTTACTGGGCCAGACGCTCCGGGTTGACCAGTGGGGCTTACTCCGTATTCACGAAGATTAAGCCTATCTATTTTCCAGTTTTGCTGTTGCCGCGGTAATTCCTCATTCATTCGATCTTACCAATCATCCGCAGGATATTGTCTGGGCTGAGTGGGAAGTGCGCGATGCGCGCACCGAACGGTGCAAGTGCATCAGCAACTGCGTTCGCAACCGCTGCTGGTGCTGCCACCTGGCCGCCTTCTCCCATCCCTTTAATACCGCCGATACTGAACGGTGAGGGCGTCTCCAAATGGTGTACTTCGATATTTGGCATGCCCATGGCTGTAGGAACTAAGTAATCCATATACGTCGTCGTTAACGGCTGACCGTCCTCATCATAAATCAGATGCTCTAGTAGGGCTCCTCCGATCCCTTGCATAATCGCACCATGCACTTGACCGTCGACAATCATCGGGTTGATCACAGTACCGCAGTCTTCAACTACAACAATGCGATCCAACCTGACGACGCCGGTATCGGTATCGACCTCGGTGAGCACTACGACGCAGCCGTTTGAATACGTGGCCGGCGGATCGTAGAAGCGAGTAGAGGATAGCAGTGGTTGGTGGCTTTCTCCCGGCTCATCGTCTCGCAAGCCCCCGTCCCAGTAGGCTGCGAACGCAACCTCCGCCATTTTCTTCGACAGTGATGGGGCGCCGGCAACTGAAATTAGGCCGTCTTCGATTAGTAAGTCTTCGGGGCTTACTTCGAACATTCTCCCAGCGACGCGGAGGACCTGCTCTCGTACGTCGGCAGATGCTCGAGCGACAGTTGCTCCGCCAATGACGGCACTGCGGCTAGCGTAGGTGCCGAGGCCGTAGGGCGACGTGAGAGTGTCGCCATGCAGCACTCTTACATCGGCGATGTCGATACCAAGCCCGTCTGCCGCGACCTGAGCGAGTGAGGTTTCATGTCCTTGACCGTGTCCCGATACGCTCGTGCCGATCGTTACCTTTCCGCCAGGGTCCATCGTAACGGTCGAGTTGTCATGCGAGGGGAGTGGAGTGCCGGCTTGGGCGGATGAATCGCTACCCCATGCGGTTTGTTCTACGTATGAGCTGATGCCGACCCCGAGGTAACGGCCCTTCTCACGCAGCCTTTTCTGCTCCGTTCGGAACATGGGGTACTCGATCGCTTCCAGTGCCTTATCCAAGGACTCTTTGTAACTACCGCTGTCATATATCTGGCCGGTAATACTCTTATATGGAAGCTCGTCAGCGTTCAGCATATTGATGCGGCGCATGTCGGCCGGGTCTATGCCCAGACCGCGGGCAACCTCGTCGATGACGATCTCACGTGCGGCGTTACAGGCCGTCCATCCGACGCCGCGGTAAGCGGCGGCGGGGCTTTTGTTGGTTAACGACGCCGCAACCGTCTCTTGGTACGTTTCCAGCCGGTATGGCCCCGGAAATGCCTTTGCGGCTAGTGCTGGCTCGATCAACGCACTTTCGGTATTAAACGAATAACCACCACCGTCACCGATAAATTCACCTTTAATTCCGAGGATTTTGCCGTCAGTTTTTACGGCGACCTCGAGGTTAACGAATTGTTCTTTGGCGTGAGTCGCCGACAGCAAGTGTTCCCGTCGATCCTCTATCCAGCGCACGGGACGACCTAACTGCAGCGCGACCCAGGGGATCACGATCTCTTCTGGGGAGGTACACATTTTCTGGCCGAACCCGCCGCCAACTTCGGGCGCGATCACCCGTACCCGCTGGTTCGACAAGCTGAGTTTCCCCGCTATTATCGATCCTAAAAAGTGGGGCATCTGCGTTGAAGACCACACGGTCAGCTGACTGTCAGGGCGTTCATAGTTTGCCAAAACGCCTCGTGTTTCCATCGGTGCTGCTTCGTAGCGGTTGTGATGAAAGTGCAGGGAGAAGGTTTGGTCGGCAGCCTCAAATGCGCCTTCGACGTCACCGTGCGTTTCCGTCTCGCGGTAGACTTCATTAGTACCGATGTCGGGGTGCAAAAGTTCTGCTTCAGCCTTTCCAGCTGCTGCTACATTAGCCACAGGTTCCAGGATCTCGTACTCGATTCCCCCACCAAGCAGTTCTGCAAGGTCTTCGGCGACGTAGCGATCGGTGTGAGTGACGACGGCAACCGCCTCTCCGGCGAAGCGCACTTTTCCCAGAGCTAAGCTGTGCTGTGGTGTTTTTAACAACGTTTCCAGGGTTACGACATCAATTAGAGGCGGTACATCGCGCATGTCTTCGCCCGTGAAGACGAAAGTTGTCTCGCCAAGGCCAGGCAAGATGGATTTATCGATTGAAATGATTCGCGCATGCGCATGCGGGGAGCGCACAAATACGGCATGTAACATACGGGGTAGCTCGAGGTCGGCGACAAATTTGGCAGCTCCAGTGAGAAAGCGAGGGTCCTCGACTCGTTCTACCCGAGCACCGATCCATTTGCCCTTCCGAATGGATCGATCTTTTGGAAGTCTTACAGCGGACGTTACCTTATCCATGAGTCATATCTCCCGATGTATCGCTATCGACTCGCCGCGGCAGCCGCGATGGATTTAACAATGTTTTGATAACCGGTGCAGCGGCAGATGTTGCCACTCAATTCGATCCGGATTTCTTCTTCTGTCGGGTTTGTATTATCTTTCAGAAATGAGTGCACTGACATCAGAACTCCTGGGGTACAGAAACCACATTGTAAGCCGTGGTTCTCAGTAAAGGCTCGCTGGACAAAGTCGAGTTTGCCTTCGACGTCGAGGCCCTCAACAGTCGTGATTTCACAGCCATCTGCTTGAACTGCGAACATCAAGCAAGAACGCGTGGCTCGCCCATCGACGATCACTGTGCAGGCGCCGCAAACACCATGTTCGCAACCGAGCTTTGTGCCGGTCAGATCAAGATCTTCACGCAAGACATCGGCCAAGGTTCGTCTGGCCTCTACTAGAGTGTCTGCAGGTTCACCGTTTACGATAAATTCAACCGCGTGTTTGGCTGTCGCCATTTCAGCTCTCCTCAGAATTCACTATGCAGAATTAGAATACTAACGGTCATGTTCTCAATTTTGCGTCTTCTGACGCGCGTAGAAGTCCGCGTCGGACTAATACCCCAGCCACGTGTCGTCGGTAACCTGCTGTCGCGTGGATGTCTTGGGGCGGGTTTAGGCTAGCGGTGACATTGGCTACTGCTTGATCTAGCACAGTTTCATCAAGTGTTTTGCCAATGAGTTGTTTCTCGGCCGTCGACATTCGCTGCGGTATTGGGGCAACGCCGAAGAGGGCAATTCGCACATCGCCAATGAGGGCCCCTTCGAGCGTCATCTGGATCACAACCCCAACTAGGGCAAAATCGCCGTGACGTCTTGCGATCTCTTCGACCGACCATCCGGTAGTGCCAGTGGCCAACTCGAATCTCACCTCTACCGCTATTTCGTTCGCATCGAGAGCAGTGGTGAAGCTCGTGTCGAAGAAATCGTCAGCGTGGATATTCCGCATCCCACTAGTACCTTGCACCGACAACTCGCCGCCGACGGCGAGTAGCACGGCTGGTAGTTCCGCTGCCGGGTCCGCATGACAGAGACTACCAACGATTGTTCCTCGGTTAGATATTGCCGTGTGGCCAACATTTGCAAGTGCACGTGATAACACGGGTAATCGTTTTTGAACGACATCGTTTCGCGCGACATCATATTGTCGCGCTAATGCGCCGATTGCTAGCCTATCGCCGTCGATTCGAACGTGATTGAGTCCAGAGATGCGATTGATATCTATTAGGTGATCGAAATTGGCCAGGCGTAAATTGAGCATCGGGACTAGACTTTGGCCTCCGGCTAGTAGCCTTGAGCGGTCAGGGTCACTACCGAGGATCGCCAACGCTTCATCGATCGTGTTCGGGGCATGATAGGCAAATGGAGCTGGTTTCATCTCTTACTGACCTCTTCGAATAAAAACTTTTCTTAGGTAGAAATATTTACGCATGAATCGTCGATTACCGATTGGGGCCTTCAATATCAAAAAGGAAGCACCGTTGAACTAAAGTTGAACGTTTTTAATCTTCGATGACTTCACCATAAAGGGCGACTGTGGATGCAACGTACTTCGAGAACTCGTCCATTAGGCCCTTAAATTCGGCGCTGGATTCCATCATGTTCCGGTACTCGTCGACGTCGGTTACCTCTAATACCTCAAGGTATTGAAATGGTTTGGGATCGTCATCGCCCAGCTTTCCATCGACGCGGGTGACAACGTAGCTATTGATTTCCGCTAGACCGCGTGCGAGTGGGTAGTCCACTTGCCGGACCCAACTCTCGTATTCATCAGGGGTTACGTCCTCGTGTAAGGTGTTTAGAAAAAAAACACGTTGCGCCATGTCACTCTCCACCTGTTGTTGTTTAATCAGTTGTTTATTTACGTATCGAGGAAATTTCTCCGACGTCCCCTCCGTGAGGTTCAAAGGAAGGAATCGGAGATCTCTTCGCGTTACAAAAGGAGTAGGATCTTTAGCGTGCTCCTCGAAATAACCTTGTACTATAAACGTGTTAGCACTTCTGTTGCCGCGTAGCGCGCGATTCGTTCTCCGTCGTCGGCCGGAAATAACCACAAGCCGACCGAGTGAGAACCAGCTTTCAGTTGTGCCTGGATCTTTTCAGCGCACTCATCCGGCGTGCCTGCAATCGCGAGGTCCTCGACCCAGCTATCGGGCATCGCTCGGGCTAAACCGTCTGCACCCTCGGAACGCAATAGTTCGATGACCTCGTCGCGGTTTCCATAGACTCGGGTCAGATCAGTGTCTGGTATGGCTGCGAGATAAAAGGCAATTGCGTCACGCACGGCGGCTTTTGCTTTTTTGCCGTCTGAGTCGACCGAGAAAATGACGAAAGCGGTTACCCGATTTGCGGCATTTGCGGAATTTTCGGCACCGATTTTAATTTGGTCACAGGCCCAGGAAATATAGGCAGGGCTGGCCAGCACAGATAGGACGGTACCATCTGCGACCTCACCCGACATGCGCAAGCCTTTTTTGTTGACCATGCCGGTGACGATCGGCACGTATTGGCTCGGTGCATGTGTCAGCTTGACGTGATCAAAGCTGAATACTTTTCCGGTTTCAGTAAGTTCTTCTCCGTCCAACAGGCGGCGGAGAGAGGTAACACATTCACGCACCGCGGTTAGCGCATAACGTTGGCCGAGACCCATTTGGTCCAGCCACGCGGGTACCCCAAGACCGATTCCAGGGACGAATCGATTCGGAAACATGCGCGCTATTGTTGCAAATTCCATCGCGTTGATCGCTGGATGCCGGGTAACCGCTGAGACGATTCCGAGTTCTACCGGTAACCGCTCGGTTGCGGCCAACGCAGCAGTTACACCGGAGGCGCCGCCAGAAAAGAAACAATCTTCGGAAAACCATAATTCGCCAAAACCCATTTCTTCGGCGAGCCTCGCGGTTGGCGCGATCCGCTCCGGTGGCATGTGGCTGCCGAGTACGAGCCCGACCGGTGATACGCGCTCATTGCTCGTCATACGGAACCACCTCACCTGCCAGTTGATATTGGTTAACTTAGAACCATCATAAACGACGTTTTGCAGTGTAGAACATCGGGCAGTTTTTGTGCATTTTATTTTAAAAAGGTTTGCCTGGGTGTGAGCTTGATACAAAACTCCGTTTAGGGAGATTTATTTGTGGTTAATTAACTACAAAACGTGTCGCCTTCCTGACAGTTTAATCTAAAAGGTTTTGTCGTATCGCCACGCTGGAATACAAACAGCAATCCTAATCAAATCAACTCTTTTTTTGATTTAGCTTGTAAAAGCGCCTATATCTATAGATACTTCAAGTGGAAGAAAGTTTATACGGACGTTTAATATAAAAATAAGTGAACTTTTAACAACAAACCAGAATTTGCCTTGAACGATTCGCACCTGATTTATTAGATCGTTAAACGGTCTCGTCAGCTCGATGCGGAACGTCAAAAAATATTGATAATCACTGGAGGCTGTCCCATGACCAAACAAACCAGGATCACTCCCACCACGATTGCGCTTTATTTGGTAGTGCTGGCATTCATAATGCCTTTACACGCAGTGGCCGAGGAAGAAATGATTTTAGGTAAACCCTACTCGGTGACCGCAGGTGAAGAGCCCGGTACTTTCGTTTGTACATGGGGAGAAGAAAGTCACGTATGGAGACCGAAACCGTGGCACCCTTGGGACTACAAAGATGTTGGACCAAACATCTATAGTCGCTGGACGCAAGAAGGTTTGCCTTACCCTTGGGAGCAGTCGCTCGAGGACCGCATTAAGAACGATGGAGCTGAAGTCCACGATCGCTCTTATACCGCCCTTTACTACAACGAGTTTGGTGAAAACTATATTACGGATTGGAATATCGATCTGACGTCCCCGGATGGTACCGAGCGGAACAAGACTCTGCATGAATGGATGCTGGCCTATCGTATCGATACAAGCGGCCTACCAAAAAGCCTGATCGGTAAAGTCCGTGCGCGCTACATGTTCACTTTCGTTGCGCCGAATGATTTCCGCGGACTCGGTATTTCGACGACAATTTACTACGGCGCGAAGTTCAATGACGAGTTTCTTTACACGCCCGCCGCGCGGCGCGTACGCCGTCTACCTCAGGCTGCGCGACAGGACATTATCCCCGGTGCAATCGCCCGTTGGGAGGATTTCCCACAAGTCAAACCGTTCCCGGATATCCAATACACTATCGTGGGCTCTGAATTGTACAAGGGACGTCCAGATAACGAGTTTGGCCATAGGCTAGGAGACGACAGGACGCATGGCGAGAAAGTCAACTGGGGCATAGATGGTGTATGCGAGCCTTCCTATGTCCTCGAGATTGTTCCGGACTCCCCCGACTACTGGTATGCCAAGCAACGTCGCATTATCGGAATTAAAACTGGCAGTAGTTGGTACGAAGAAATTTTCAACTCGAAAGGCGAGATCACACGTACACGCTCAAACCGTCGCTCGGTTGCGCACTCTGATCCGCGTCTTCAAAACGCCAACGAAGAGCTTGAGGATTGGCAGCTGATATGGGGTGGTGAACACTTCTACGAGCCTTTGAGTGGTTTCGCGATGTCCTGGTACATGAATAAGTTTTGGATCAACGAGAAATCGATTCCGCGGGATATTGTCAATGTGGATAATCTTAGCAAGGAGCCGGTCCGAAAAATCTTGTTCTGGCAATAGTTAGGACTACAACGAAGTGTTGGCGACCGTGTATTGCGGTGTAACGGCTATGATTAGTTGCAAAGGCAAATAATTTAAGATGGAACGACTAGCATCCTTTTTGGTACGCCAACGCTTCGCGCTGCTTATTTTAACTTTAGTAATTACGGTAGGGTCGGCGTATTTCGCGTCTACGTTAAAGATTTACGATGATCCGAATCGCTGGCCCCCGAAGGATGATCGAGCCGTTGTACTGAACGAAGATCTGATGCGTATGTTCGGTGGTGCGAACCTCGTAACCATCATGATCGCGCGCAACGACGGCGAGACCATCGTTCAACATGACACCCTGCTAATGGTGAAGAGGATCACCGATAAGCTTCGCGAAGTGCATGGAGTTATACCGTACGCACTGCGTTCTTTGTCGACGATCAACTCACGTTATCTGAAAGGGAGCGAGGATGTCCTCGATGCAGGGATATTGTTTGCAAACGCAACTGGAGCACCAGAGACACCTGAAGAGCTTGAGCGAACCCGATTTGGGATCCAGAATAATGCGGCGCTGAAAAATGGACTTGTCTCACAAGACGGCAGTGCGGTGATTATTCAGGCTGATTTCCGCACGGGGTTGCAAGATGTCAGGGAGGGGCTAAGCCTTCCAGTTACCGATCCGATTTCTATCTACAAGGAAGTGCAGCGGATCATCGGACCGGAAAATGACGGGACACACACCGTCACGGCGGCAGGTTCGCCGATTTTAATAGGGTGGGTTAATAGCGACGGCTTGCCTTACATTTTTTACGCCTTTTTACTTGTCCTAGCCGGCCTCATGATTGTGCTGATGTTCGCGTTCCGCTCGGTGATCGGTGTGTTACCCCCGATTTTGGTCGGTGTAATGTCTTCTGTTTGGGCGTTTGGGTTTCAGCGCGTACTCGAGGGCGACATATTGACCTCTTCCGCGGCGTTGCTGGCACCTTTCATCATCCTAGCTGTTGCTGCGTCGCATAGCGTGCTCTTTATCAAACGCCTAGTGACGGATGAGATGCGCGATAATCGTACCATCGAGGAAGGCTTGCGGCATACGCTGACCCACATGATGCGGCCGCTCGTCGTCGTCCTCATCACAGACCTGATGGCTTTCGTTGTGCTGTCTTTTGTCCCATTCGATAATGTTCGAATTCTAGGTCAGGTCACGGCACTCGGACTCATTTCTATCATCTTTATTATCCCGACATTTATGGTGGCATTACTCTCTTTGATGCCGGCCTTAAGTATGAAAAAAGCGGTAGTGCGTGCCGAAGAGGGGCGAGCTAGCGCCAGTGGTTTTGTGTACCGTGTAACAGCTAGGATCGTCCGCCCATTGATTTATAACCGGCGTGCCCAGTGGACTGTACTTGCTGTGTCTGGAATATTGCTCGCCGTGTCGTTGAGTCTTTGGACGTCGATAAAGTTTGGTGGAGACACGGCCGTAGGACGTTTTCTAGCTGCGGAGATTGAAACCGGCCAAAACAACACCTATGCCGTCCATAACTATTTGACGAAGTCCTGGGAGGACAATGCGCTCTACCAGATGGAGCAAGAGATTACGCGTCGTTTCGGTGGCGTCTACACCTTGACCATGCTGGCGACTGGTGCCGATCTGGGTGATATAAAGACGCCAGAAGCGTTGGTTGCGCTGGACGGGGTGGCACAGCATATGACCGAGGCGGAAGAAGTCTCGGCAGTGATCGGATTACCGTTCTATATAAAAATCATGAACCGTTTCTTGAATGAGGATCAAGATAAGTTCTTCTCGATTCCGTCGAATGAGACAGTTGCCCTTGGGGGTCGCGCGCAAGTCGCCGTCAATGAAGCGCTCTACTTTCTGACTTCAGGGACGCCAGGTGCGTTTGATTTCGTCGTGGACCCGGCGTTTCAGAATACGGTGCTGACAGCGTACGTGACCGATACAAGCCCGAAGACTGTTGCCAAGTTGATAGACAGAGCCAACGACTACCTTGATGAGCATTGGGATGCGGTCGCGCTGCAAGTTGGTTTGCGGATGTCAGCGGGGAACGTCGGCATCGCCGGGGCCTTCAATAATGCGATTAAAAAATGGATGGTATTGGCGACCCTGTTTAGTGCGCTTGCATCCTATATAGCGGCGGCCCTCATGTTGCGTTCATTGACGGGACCGATCTTACTTATGTTCCCGCTTGCCGCCGGGATTTTGGTGTGGATGATGTTAATCCACCTCTTAGGGATTGAGTTCAATTCGAACGTGACCGCGGCACTAGCAATCGCCAGTGGTGTTGGAATTGATGCGGAGGTCTACTTACTGTTTCGTTTCCGCGAAGAGTATCCAAAGGATCGCAATTTTCATCGAGCGTTATTTGATGCCTTTACGTTGGTTCGGGAACCGCTGGTATTTTCGTTTACGGCTTTGTTTGCCGGTTGTCTCGCGGTGTCGGTAGTGCCGTTGTATGTGGGTTACGTTGGTTTCAGCATGGCACTGATTTTACTGACGACTTTTTTGCTTAGTTTCTTTGCTGCTCCTGTGGTGTGGAGTATGGTGAAGCCGAGCTTTTTAACACGGGGCCTCGACTAGGTGGTTGTGGTCGCCGCACGGGAAGTTATGAACCGGATGATATGCGTGCCTATAACGGGCGCATTTAAGTTAAATTGTTAAAGAATAGAGATTAGGAATTGGTAATAGCGTCAATTGTTAACCTGGGGGGATTAGTCATGAACATAACCAGTCGACGCAGTATGGCAGCAATCTTTACGATTGCGTTTGCGACCGTAGTTATATGGTCCAGCGCGGTGTCTGCCCGTATGCAATTTGGGAACTTAGAGGTCAGCGGTGAGGTATTTGTACTTGCGGAAGGCCAATGGAATTCAGGTAGCGACGATCGGAGCGAGTTCGCTCTTACGCCCGGCCTGGCTGGTGTCTTCCTCAATCCTACCGGCTTTGGCGTTACCCCTTCCTACGGGACGCCCAACCGGAACAGGTGGGATAATATTACCGCTTTACGGACGGAA
>CAYFFH010000059.1:0-12160 GCA_964342175.1 uncultured Enterobacteriaceae bacterium
TAATTGGAGGGTTCTATTGAAATAAAATTAAATTAATAGATTCAACTACTTATATTTAATCAGGCTAAGCTTTGCAGCGTTTCGCGAATGATAGAGTCTAGGAGATTTTATAGCAAACCCGTATACCCTATACTAGCGCGCTCGATGATGGAGGAGTTACCGAAATATCTCGATACGCGATACCTAGCAGAACAGATCGGGCCGCTTTCGGGAGTCATCTCGTCGGATCGCTTACAGCGAATCCGTCCTCCTTATTCTGCTGTAAGACCCGTAATGGTCAGACTGGATATTCTGCAGGACGATTCGAGGATTCGCCTCGGTGGAAAAATCAGTACACAACTTACGGCGACGTGCCAGCGATGCCTCAACGATATGGATATCGCTATAGACAAAAAGATTGATGTGCTTTTGTGTGAGTCAACTGATATACAGACCTCATCGCGCATCGAAAATGATGATGTGCTAATCATCGATCAAGGAAAAATTGATATTGAACAATTGGTAGAGGACGAATTGATGCTTAGTTGTCCAATGATTCCACTACATGAAGACATGCTTTGCTCTAGATCGGAAATCAAAACAAGTAAAAAAGATATCGATATTGCAAAGCCGTTCGCAGAACTCGCCGATTTAATCCGGCGGGGGGAAACTAAAACGTCCGACCGATAATTTGCTTACGGTCGTTGAATCATATCAATATGGAGAATAAACGTGGCCGTACAGCAAAATAAAGCAACGCCATCTACTCGTGGACAACGACGATCACACGACAAATTAAAATCCGCTGCTCTCTCAGAAGATCCAACAACCGGCGAAGTCCACCGCAGGCATCACGTTAGCAATGACGGATTCTATCGGGGAAAGCAAGTAATTCCGGAACAGGACTAGGCGCGTCAAACATCTACGCACAACGTCCTCTGCCTGATCGGCAGATGACCTCGCCAATTTGATGAAAGCTTCCATCGCGCTTGACGTTATGGGGGGCGACGCTGGCGCAAAGGTTACGGTTCCCGCAGCCTCAATTGCGTTGAAAAGGCATGGCGGTTTGTCCCTTTACTTAGTGGGCGATGAAGTGGAAATCGCCTCACAAATAAGCAGATTGACTTCTAACGAACGTGCCCGTTGCGAAATAATACACGCCCCACAACAAGTAAAAATGAGCGATAAACCTTCAAACGCGTTACGCAATCGACGGGAGTCTTCGATGCGTTTTGCGATTGACTTGGTAAGAGATGGGCGCGCGCATGCTGCCGTTAGTGCTGGGAATACTGGTGCGTTAATGGCAATCGCTAGATTTGTACTGAAAACTCTTCCTGGGATTGATCGCCCGGCTATCTGCGGCGTGATGCCGGGTATAGATGGCGCGACTCATATGCTCGATTTAGGCGCGAATGTCGATTCTAGCGCGGAAGAGCTATTTCGTTTTGGGGTCATGGGATCAGTACTTGCGAGCGCAATCGGTGAGAAAAAAAGCCCAACTGTTGCACTGCTCAATATCGGCGAAGAGGAAACGAAAGGTAACGACCGTGTCAAACAAACGGCAACGTTGCTTGAGGCAAGCGAATTAAATTATTTCGGTTATGTAGAGGGCGATGATATTTTCAAAGGCAAAGTCGACGTAGTAGTCTGTGACGGCTTTGTAGGTAATGTTGCATTAAAGTCCAGTGAAGGGGTAGCGCGAATGCTAACGGAATTTGCCCGTGATGAATTCAAACGCAATATCTGGAGAAAACTGAGTACGGTTTTTGCGAAAAAAGCATTGACCGCAATCCGGAATCGTGCGGATCCTGGGCGTTATAATGGCGCAAGTTTGTTAGGCCTAAAGGGTATTGTTGTCAAGAGCCATGGTGGGGCCGATTCAGCGTCGCTTGCTCACGCTATTGATGTCGCAGTTATTGAAATTAAAAATAATGTACCACAACTAATAAGTGATCAGATCGAAAAGACATTGACGACACACTAGACGAAGCCAACTACATTACCAATTCCTTATAGGGTCCATGTCAACAAAATTCGTATTCTTATTACCTGGTCAAGGTTCGCAATTTTTAGGGATGTGCGACTCTCTTTGTCGAGATTTCCCTAAGACCTACGCTCGATTTAAATTAGCGGCGGAGATTCTTGGATACGACATCGGCACCGTCATTTCCCGTGGCCCTATTGAGAAACTCAATCAAACAGAAACCACACAACCGGCGATGCTCCTTGCTAGCATTGCTACATGGGATGGGTGGCTCGCGTGTGGCGGAGCGTCGCCTGATTATTTTGCTGGTCATAGCTTCGGGGAATACTCGGCGTTAGTGTGCGCAAACGCGATTCGGTTCGAAGATGCTGTTGTTTTAGCTGCAGAGCGGGGTCGTTTTATGCAAGAAGCGGTTAGCGCCGAGCGCAGTGCGGTATGTGCAGTACTCGGTTTAGAGGAAGCAGTACTTAAGGAGTTGTGCGAGCAAGCTGCCGAAGATCAGATTGTACAATGTGCGAACATCAATGCACCGGGGCAAATCGTGTTGGCGGGGCATCGCGAGGCGGTTGACCGGGCGTCAAATCTAGCAACTAAAGCGGGTGCAAAAAAAATAATCCCGTTAGCAGTCAGCGCACCCGTACACTGCGATCTCATGCTCCCGGCAGCGACACGGTTGGCAGAGCATATAAATGGGGTTCAAATAAATATGCCCGAAATCCCCGTGATTCATAACGTGGACGCGAAACCGCGAAAAAACGTGAACGATATCCGCGCTGCATTGATCGCGCAAATGGCATCGCCTGTTTTATGGCGCAATACTATAGAATATCTTGCAAAAAAAAACGTCACGTCTGCCATCGAATGTGGGCCCGGAAAAGTCTTGTCTTCTCTTGTGCGTAGGACTGCAAAAAGCATCAAAACGTACTCACTTAGTGATAAGAGTAGTATCGATGCTGTAATTGATAATTTTAGTTATACCAGAGGTCAAGAGGTTAAAGAATGACTGATCAAAGATGTGCAGTCGTAACTGGTGCAAGTAGAGGGATCGGTAGCGCGGTAGCTAAGGGGCTTGCCGATGCCGGTTATACCGTCGTAGGGACTGCGACTGGAAAAACAGGACTTAGGCTAATTGAATCCGAGCTTTGCGCGAACTATCCAGCTTGTATCGCCTTGGAGTTGAACGTCGCACAGGATGACTCTATCGAACAATTCCTATCAAACCTGGAGGCACACAAGTTAAAACCTCTAGTTTTAGTAAACAACGCTGGGATAACTCGGGATAATTTGCTTTTACGTATGAAGGATGATGAATGGAATGAGGTTTTAACGACAAATTTATCATCAATTTTTAAACTATCAAAACCTCTGTTACGTAACATGTTGAAGGCCCGAACGGGGCGCATAATAAATATTGGATCCGTAGTCGGCTCCGCTGGTAACGCTGGGCAGGCTAACTATGCCGCGTCAAAAGCAGGAATGGTTGGTTTAACGAAGTCGCTCGCTCGAGAGGTCGCCATACGAGGGATCACGGTTAACACAATTGCTCCAGGGTTTATAGATTCCGACATGACTAAAGCAGTCGCACCCCAACAACGAGAGATGATGCTTGCACAGGTGCCCGCGGGACGGCTTGGAGATCCGGACGAAATTGCTTCTGCGGTCGTTTTCTTAGCTTCAGACGCTGCGGGCTATATTACAGGTGAAACACTTCATATCAACGGTGGAATGCATATGGATTAGCTGCCCTGAAGGTATTCTATACAAAACTAGATCATGAATTGGGGTTTTCGTCACATCAATAGAGTTATCAGTCTGTTTTTAAATGATTATTTTGCAATGCGCGCAGTCGTTGCTTGCAAGATATTTGGTTTCCACTAAACTAACAGCCGCCGCAGCTCAGGCTGCAGTAGACTGGGAGGAAGGTCAAGCAATGAGTAGCGTTCAGGAACGTGTAAAAAAGATCGTCGTCGAACAACTAGGTGTTAAAGACGAAGAGGTTACAGATGAGGCGTCGTTTGTCGATGACCTCGGTGCTGACTCACTGGATACGGTGGAGTTGGTAATGGCTTTAGAGGAAGAATTCAAAACCGAAATACCAGACGAAGAAGCAGAGAAGATCACTACTGTCCAGCAAGCGATCAATTACATCAACGAAAATCTGGACTGAAGTAAAGGTTCGCAACAGCATGAAGGGCCGCGAATTCGGATAGAACGCGGCCCTTCATATTTGCAGCGTAGGATCCTCGAGGAATTCATTTGTGTCACGCCGAATCGTAGTTACGGGTTTGGGTGTCGTATGCCCAGTTGGGAATACGACGGAAGATTCTTGGAACAATATTGTTTCGGGCACCAGCGGCATTGCTCCGATTACTTGCATCGACACTTCTGGTTTCAGTTCAAAGATCGGCGGCACAATAAAGAATTTTGATGTAGAGCGGTATATGAGCAAAAAGGAGGCGCGCCGTATGGATCCCTTCATCCATTATGGTATCGCAGCCTCAGTAGAAGCAATTGAAGACGCGTCTCTTATAATAAACGAAAGTAATGCTCGGCGTATCGGGTCCTGTATCGGTTCTGGAATCGGTGGGCTGCCTGGAATTGAACAAGCATACCAATCCTATCTGAATGGCGGTGCGCGAAAGGTTTCTCCTTTTTTCGTTCCAGGTAACATCATTAATATGGTTGCCGGGAATTTATCTATTCGCTACGGTTTCAAAGGACCAAATTACGCTCTTGTCACCGCGTGCTCGACAGGTGCTCATTGCATTTCGAATGCAGCCCGGATGATCGAACGTGGTGATGTTGATGTAATGATTGCAGGCGGTTCTGAATTTGCCACTAGCTACACTGGCCTCGGCGGTTTTGCATCCGCTAAAGCTCTATCAACACGTAATGATGAACCAGAACGAGCGAGTCGGCCATGGGACCTCGAGCGAGATGGTTTCGTCCTAAGTGAAGGGGCTGGGATCGTTGTATTAGAGGAGTTACAACATGCCGAGCGACGCGGCGCTAAAATCTACGCCGAGCTTCTTGGTGCAGGCATGAGTAGCGATGCCTTCCATATAACGGCGCCCTCAACAGATGGAGAAGGCGCTGCCTACTGCATGGAACTGGCGGTCAACGATGCTGGGTTGAGAAAGGAGGACATTGACTACATAAATGCTCATGGCACCTCTACTCCAGCCGGAGATAAAGCAGAATCTGACGCGGTAAAGCTTTTTTTCGGGGATCACGCATACAAGCTAGCGATGAGCTCCACGAAATCTATGGTCGGGCACATGCTGGGTGCCGCGGGTGGTGCTGAAGCAGTATTTACCATACTGTCAATTCGAGATCAGATCGCCCCACCAACGATTAATCTTACCAATCCCGATCCTGATTGTGATCTCGATTACGTACCCCTGAAGGCACGCAAAATGGAGATTAATGTAGCCATGACCAATTCATTCGGTTTCGGCGGCACGAATGGCACACTAGTTTTCAAACGAATTTAAGCTTGATTAAATAAGCCGTGAGTTCTATCGCCGCGGCTGTATGCATGCCGAGCCTCGCGATATGATCTTAGTTAATGGTGTCCAATCTGCCGATGTTTCCGCGCTCGATCGGGGATTAGCGTACGGTGATGGGTTATTTGAAACTCTAGCAGTCGTCGATAAAAAAATTCTAAATTGGCCAAGGCATATCGACCGACTCCGGCGTGGCTGCAGCACGTTAGATATACCTCAACCTGATATCAACACGCTCGAAGAAGAGATCGATAG
The DNA here is from genome assembly GCA_964342175.1 of uncultured Enterobacteriaceae bacterium. GTDB lineage: Bacteria > Pseudomonadota > Gammaproteobacteria > UBA11873. The sequence goes on from CAYFFH010000059.1 coordinate 5,725, forward strand.
GGTAATCGGTGGCTTTCACAGATCAGTCGTTAAAGTAATCGTTACTCGCGGTAATGGCGGACGTGGGTACACGCCATTAGCAATTACCAAGGCAACCCGAATTGTGTGCCGGTACGAATGGCCGGAAGGCTATGTTGACCGCGAGGAATCGGGAATAGCTGTGTGTATCGCGGAGCACCGTCTATCCTGTAATTCGCAGCTAGCCGGCTTAAAACATTTAAACCGATTGGATCAAGTCCTAGCAAGCATAGAGCTCGACCAGTTTGATGCGGATGAGGCGTTAATGTTAGACACTAGAGATTTTGTTATTGAAGCCACGCGGTGCAATTTGTTCGTAGTTCGAGAGGGTCAACTTTATACGCCGAACTTAGAATTATGTGGGGTCGCTGGGGTTATGCGTTCGCTCATATTGGAAATTTCAGAGGACCTCCGATTGAACCCGCAGGAGATACACTTATCTATCGAAGATCTCTTTAAAGCTGACGAAATTTTCCTATGCAATGCAATAGCTGGAATTTGGCCAATAATCGAAATTAGCCCGTCCCAGCATCGTCTTCCCATTGGCGAAACAACTCGTGTACTTCAGGGAGCGATTGATAGCAGAGGTTACCATTGAGGCGTAAAATTTTCCGAAGCGCAATTGCGTCTGGGGTCGTGCTTATTATGGGCATTGCAATAGCAGCGAATTGGATATGGCGGGATATGCAAACTCAGTTAGACCGACCCATCAAATTAAATCAACCAAGCGTACTGTTTGAGATTGCGCACGGGGCAAGTTTGACTCATATAGCAAATCAGATGAGAGATGCGGGATGGCTCGAAAATGATCTATACCCTCTATTAGAAGCTCGACGACTTAATATAAGCTCTAACCTTAAGGCTGGAGTTTATGAAGTTTACAATGGTGTGACTCCCCGTAAATTATTAAATCGATTTGTCAAAGGTGATGTAAAAGTATTCAAAATAACCTTTATTGAGGGGTGTAAATTTTCTGACATGCGGGAGACATTAGCGCAAACCGATCACCTTCGACAAACCATCTATGGTAGAGACGAGGCTTGGATATTATCGAAAATCGATCCATCTCTTAGGTCCGCGGAAGGGCGCTTTTTCCCATCAACCTATTATTTTTCGAGCGGCGATAGCGATCTGCAGATTCTTCGAAGGTCGCACCTCCGAATGCAAAATATACTCGAATCTTACTGGGCGACACGGACTCTCGATCTCCCATACAAAACACCCATGGATGCCCTAATCATGGCATCCATTATTGAAAAAGAAACGGGCAAGGCAGAAGAGAGAACTCAGATTGCAGGCGTATTCGTGCGTAGGTTGAAACTCGGAATGAAGCTCCAAACCGATCCCACTGTAATCTACGGATTAGGAAAAATATTCGACGGCAATCTCCGCAGAATGGATCTAGAAAAAGACACTGAATACAACACCTATACACGTCACGGCCTCCCGCCGACGCCGATCTCCATGCCTGGGGAAGACTCAATCGAAGCCGCAATGAATCCTGCAGAGGGTAAGTTTCTCTATTTCGTTGGAAAGGGTGACGGTAGTCATGCGTTCACTAACACGTTAAGCGAACATAATGATGCGGTGCGCCGATACCAATTATCTACTAACCGGACACGAAAGGATGAGTGAAGCTCAATTCATCACGATCGAAGGTATTGAGGGAGTCGGCAAATCAACCCAATGTGCTTTACTCGCTAATGCGCTTAAGCAGGATTGTGGCATTGAAATCGAGCTCACTCGAGAGCCAGGAGGGACAAAACTCGGCGAAGCAATCCGGTCGATCGTACTTGACCCGAATTTGCCACCGATGACCGGACACGCGGAACTTCTATTGATGTTTGCAGCACGGGCCGAGCATCTGTCAAAGGTTATCAGGCCAGCTTTGTCGAATGGCCGCTGGGTGATCTGCGACCGGTTCACCGACGCGACGTACGCTTATCAAGGTGGTGGCCGGAACTTGGATAGCACCACAATTTCATCACTTGAAAAGCTAGTACAATCAGGTTTGACCCCTGGATTAACCATTTTGCTTGATATTGACGTAGAAATTGCTTTGCGGAGACTGCTATTGCGAGGTACAACTGATCGTTTTGAAGGAGAGCAGCATGATTTTTTTGAGCGTGTGCGTGCAAGCTATTTAAAGCTTGCCGAGAACTACCCAAATCGAATAGTAGTGGTTGATGGTTCCCCAAAAGCAGGGATTGTCCATGAATCCATCTTATCGATTGTGCGTGAGCGTTTATCTTGAGTTGCACCTATCCGTGGTATGCAAAACAGTGGGCAGATCTCCTACAGATAGTAAAGAGTGATCGTTTAGGACATGCGCTTTTATTTAGCAGTCGAGAATGGCTTGGAGCTGATCAGCTTGGATATGATTTCGCGAAACATATGCTATGTGAAACAACCCCGAATAGAGGTCCAGCGTGTGATATTTGTCGCAGTTGCACACTTTTTCAGGCTGGCAATCATCCAGACTTTAAAGTCTTGACCCCGTTGGAGGGTAAGGCGAGGATCCTAATCGACCAGGTCCGGGAACTCGGAGATTTTTATAGCCTGAAGTCGCACTATGAGGCTAGCAAAATTGTCTTGATTTTTCCTGCCGACTCTATGAACAGGGCGGCTTCAAATGCACTTTTAAAATTATTAGAAGAACCACCACCAGGTGCTCTAATATTGCTCGTAACCCATCGATTTACTGCAATTCCGATGACTGTCCGTAGTAGATGCCTTCGGATCCCATGCGAGCGAGTTGAAGAAAACAGTTCAATTCAGTGGCTTTCAGCCCAACTGCCCACCGCAGATCTAGAGCGAACGAATTACCTCTTTAGACAATCAGATGGAGCCCCGTTGAAGGCGCTCGCAATAGCAAATGACCCTAACCTAGACCAAAGGGGTGCGATAATTAAATCTATTGTAGATTTGTACGAAAACCACACCCATCCACTAATTGAGACAAAGACGTTTGATGATCTACCATTAGAGGAATTGCTACAGAATATGATTTCCATAACAACCCAACTAATATTCGCCAAGTTTGGGTGCGCCACTTTCTACGATCGCTCCAACAAGTCCTCGCTTAAAGAGTTATCCCAGCTCTCCGGTCATCTAAACTTAAAACGTCTATATCTTTTCTTGGATGTTCTTTTTGATACCAAAGGACTACTCGTGTCGCATTCCGGACTCCGAGAGGCGGACACGGCAGCATCACTGTGGCTAGGGCTTTCTGACGCCATTCGCATGTAAAAATAGAAAAACCTATGAGCATGAACATAATAGGCTCGCGCACGAAAACTAGTGTTTAAACGAGGTTCTAAAAATTGAAACTGGTAGATTCCCATTGCCATTTGCCTCTGCTAGCTTCTCCCGAGCGTAGTGTGGCAAAAATAGTGGCGACCGCTATGGAAGCTGGCGTTTCACATATTCTGTGCGTCTGCGTGCAATTGGAGACATTCGCTGAAGTGCGCCAAACGGCGCTAGATCACCGTAATGTGTTCGGCTCCGTAGGGGTCCACCCGAATACTGATGACGGAGCCCGGGAACCCTCGATTGAAGAATTACTAGAATTCGGTCGAGACCCCTTGATCGTTGCTATTGGTGAGACGGGTCTGGATTATTTCCGTAGCGAGGGGGAACTAAGCTGGCAACGTGAACGTTTTCGCTGTCACATTCGGGCTGCACGAGAACTAAAGAAACCCTTGATCATTCATACACGCGATGCTGCGAATGATGTTATTGCGATTCTACGTGAGGAAAAAGCAAGGGACGTTGGGGGAATAATGCACTGTTTCGTCGAGGATTGGGAGACAGCAGTCGCTGCAATAGACCTTGGCTTCTACATATCTATATCCGGTATTGTCACTTTCAAATCAGCAGGCGCCGTACGTGAAGTTGCAAAGCGCTTACCATTAGATCGATTACTTATTGAAACCGACGCCCCGTGGCTCGCACCGGTTCCAAAACGTGGTCGACAAAATGAACCTGCATTCGTACGGTACACTGCTGAGTTTCTTGCTAATCTCCGGGAGATAACCGTAGACGAATTAGCTGAAGGTACCAGTAATAATTTTTTCAGATTGTTTGGTATTTAGTTAATTTATGGGAATTTTTGTTGAAATCGGAGTCTAACGTCTACTGTTAAAACGCCGTCCATGTAGATTTATCTACGCAGCGTAGGCCCTCTTGTTTAGTATCTTGGTGCAGCCTCGGCGTCCCGATAATTGACTAACCCGTAGCTGAAGAACATTATTCCCACTCGAAGAATGAAGCCGCAGAGAGTGCTTGCTCTAAGGTATAATTCACACGTCGACCTAGATTCAAGAGAATGACGGGAGGAACAGATGGCTGTGCAATCACTTGATCACTACTTAGTGTTCGCAGGAGATCTCGAGCTCACAAAGCAGTTTTATGTCGATACGCTAGGACTTGATGTCGGCTTTCGACCACCATTTGAGTTCCCAGGGTATTGGCTATACATAGACGGTAAGGCGGTAGTGCATCTCGCGGCTGATGATGGCAGCGGGGGGTTCGAGAAATACCTCGATAAACCGGAAGCCGCGCCTGACGGTGGTACTGGTGCACTAGATCATATTGCGTTTCGATGTGGGGATATTCAAGAATTTCGTACGAAACTAGAACGATTGGATGTACCTTATAAGCACAGAATCGTCCCCGATTTTGATCTTCAGCAATTATTTCTCGACGATCCTGATGGACTCATGATCGAGCTTAACTTTTTTGACTAAGCCTTCTGACATACCATAGTCAAACCTCGCACCAGTTTACTCGGTCGACTGTTCAGAAAGTTTGAATACCTTACTAAATACCAAGCGATAACAAGAATGCGCGGGAGAATTGGGGTCGTTGGGGGCTCAATGTCGGGTTTGACGGCCGGATTACTGTTGCGCCGTCAAGGTTGGGACGTTCAGATCTTTGAACGCAGTGGAGAAGGGCTCGCCAGTCGGGGTGCCGGGATCACACCCCACAAAGAATTATTCGATGCTTTCCAACAAGCCGGGGCCGAAATTGAAACTGCTATGGGGGTCGAGGCCCATGGGCGAATCTTATTAGCGCAAGATGGAACAATTGTCGCACAAATAGAAGCACCTCAATTGTTTACTTCGTGGGGATTATTGTACCGATTCCTGCGCACTAGATTTCCAGATGATTGTTATCATAGTGGCATGGCGGTGTCGGCGCTGGACACTTGCGACGCTGGGGTTGCATTGCATTTTAACGACGGTTCGAATGAGACATTCGATTGGGTCATTGGAGCAGACGGACTGCGCTCAGTGGTGCGAGAATCACTTTTCCCCGAGCTCCAACTGAATTACACAGGGTATGTTGCCTGGAGGGGCTTGGTCCCGGAGTCTCGATTACGGATCAGGATTGGACAGCAACTCGAAGACCGTATGGCCTTCTACCTCCCGCCTGGGGAACATATGCTTGGTTACACTGTTGCTGGGCCAAAAGATACCTGTGTGCCGGGAGAGCGTTATTACAACTGGGTTTGGTACCGCCCAACCGCCTCTGGAGATGCGCGAACGGAAATGTTTACCGATATCGGTGGAATCTACCATCCAGACGGAATAGCGCCACACCAAATTCGCAAAGCAGTTACTGATTCGATGCGTGCCGATGCTGACAGCCTGTTACCACTGCAATTCCAAGTAGTTGTTGACAGCACAGAGCAGCCTTTTATACAACCTGTCGTTGAACTCGGCAGTGAACAACTTCTATTCAAACGTGTGGTCTTGATTGGTGACGCCGCCTTCACTGCGAGACCACACATCGGTTTTGGAGTCTCAAAGGCCGCGGCAGATGCTGCTACTTTGGCCCATGCATTCGAAAAACCATCGGATGATATGCGCTCAGCGCTCCGCGAGTGGGAGCAGGAGCGCCTTCGTGTAGGGCGTGCGCTGCTTAAGCGCAGTGCAGACCTTGGCTGTTACTTGAGCGGTCCTCCGAGAAATGAAACGGAGGCGACGCGTTTCAAGGAATTCCGTCAGCCCGATGTCTTATTACACGGAATCGCCGCAATTAATCCTTATGAATTTCTAGAAGATTGAGGGCTCCGAATGATGCCAAAAATCTCTCCGCCTGAAGACTATTGTGAGGTGTATGCCGAACCCCGGCATAGGTTTCACCTACGTAATTCTTACACGAACATCTACGAGATAGAGTTGCAGGAGGGTTGTCTCACCCAATTCCATCGACACACCGAAGATACGGTCTATTTTGTAATTGCTGATGCAAGCGTAGAAGAATCATTTCTTGACAAGCCCTCAAAACTCACTAGTGCTTCATTCGGCGGAACACTCTGCCGCTCACACCGTGGCGAACCGTTAATCCATCAGGTAAAAAATATTGGGGAAAACACCATGCACATGATTGGTGCGGAGGCATTACAACGTCC
>CAYFFH010000060.1:0-12095 GCA_964342175.1 uncultured Enterobacteriaceae bacterium
ACTGATCCCGATCCGGATCAAGATGACCATCGCCGACGACGCGGTACAATTCGATTTTACTGGATCGCACCCAACCATCGGGTCGATGTATAACTGTGCCTACGGCGGTACCTTCGCTGCGATTGTCGCAGGCATGAAAACTTTCTTCCCGGACATCCCATTAAACTCCGGTCTCTACCGCACGGTAACGGTCACTACGCCCAAGAACAGTATCATCAGTGCCGAATGGCCAGTAGCGGTGTCTGGCTTTGTCATGCCATTCGAGAAGATCATGAATTCGATATTCGAACTTTTCTCGATAATCGTACCTGAACGTGGGATGGCGTGCGCGTTCAACATTGAGTATTTGCAAACCGGCGGTTACGACACGCGCTCGCCAGCGCGATCCTACTTTATGCTTTACGACTGGCTAGCCGGTGGTTGGGGTGGCCGTAACGGCAAAGACGGGCTCAGCGCGACCGCCGCGTGCTTCGGTGTTGGACTCATGAGCCAACCGGTCGAAGGCCAGGAGCGCATGTGTCCCGTGCGCACCGATCGATTTGAGATGGTCACTGACAGCGGCGGCCCAGGTGAATTTCGTGGCGGCGTCGGCGTCGATAAGGCAGGTACCTTATTGGAGGTAGATGACTGCGTCTTTTCTTATTTTTGCGATCGTGAACGCTCAGTCGTTTGGGGCATAGAGGGTGGACTGCCGTCGAGACCCCATGGACTATGGTTAGAACAAAACGGTAGGACAGAGTTTCTCGGCGCTGTGTTTTCCGATGTGCCGGTACATAACGGCGCGAAGTTCTGGCGCGGTACTGCCGGTGGTGGTGGTTACGGCGATCCGCTAAAACGAGATCCGAACAAGGTGCTACTCGATGTGGAAGACGATTATGTCTCCGTTGAGCGCGCGGAGCGAGACTACGGTGTAGTTATCCAGGTGATCGACGAAGAGCTCGCAGAATATACGGTGGATGAAGCGGCTACTGCGCGTGCGCGGAAAGCGATCACAGCTCAACGCAAAGGGTGGCTAGAGAAAAATCCCGAAGCAGTCGCTGAAGAATTTAGGCGCGGTGACATTGATATGTACGACGTTATACGGCGCTACGGTGTTATCTGCGATTGGGGTACCGGAGAATTACTGCCCAATTCAACACGAGATTATCGCGCTTCAATGCAACGCCGCAGTGTCCCAAATTGGCAAGATTGAATTGGGTATAAACTAAAAATCGTAATGCAATGGTTCGCCTGCTAGCACACTACGATGCTACTAGAGCTAAGCTCATCCAGACAGTATTTGCCACATAAGACTTGCTCGGTTTCGTTTGAGGGTTGCTGTGTCTATCGCTAAGTGGGGAATCCTCGCCATTGCAATCATGCAATGTCACCCAACCGTAGCGCTCTGCAACGATCGTGATGAACTTGAAGAGCTTACAATCGCTACCGTACACACGGTTAACCTTCCTTTTGTTAAGGAGCTGAGGGATTTTTTCGTTCCGGAATTCAATCGTCGGATACGATCTCGAACAGATGGAAGGGGATATGGTTGGATTGAAGCATACGGCAGCGCTCTGCTGAAATGGCACAACGGTCTAGAGACTGTCTCGATCGGCCTCACTGATTTCGGTTGGGTCGGTACCCTGTGGGAACCAGCCAAGATGCCGTTGCAAAACATCACCTATTACTTGCCCTTCATCACCGACGACCTTGGGGTTTTGATGCGTATCTTCAACCAAATCCACCTGGATTTGCCCGCTGCCCGACAGGCTTGGACTAGTAATAACCAAGAGTTTCTAGCAGCGACGGGGATAGAAACCTACCATTTACTGACAAATTTTCCAGTTCACTCGCTTGACGACCTGAACGGTCGCAAAATCCTCGCACCTGGTTCATCCGCGGTATGGTTAAAAGGCACTGGCGCCGTGCCGGTTGATGGTGCGCTCACGACGTATTACACACAGCTAAAAACAGGCGTCGCCGACGGTGTTGTATCAATGGTTACCGGCGCCTATCCGTACCGAATCCACGAGGTCGCGCGATATCTTACCCTGGTCGGGATCGGTGCGCAGTTTGCTGGTGCTCTTAGCGTTAATCTCGACCGTTGGAATCTCTTCTCTGACGCGGAACGAACGATTTTGCGTGAACTAGCCGATGAATACACCAATCGGAGTGCTATCGCAGTCGAGCAGCGCTATGCCGATGCACTTGCAGCGATGGTCGCAGAAGGCGCGATTGTCACATCTCTACCGCCCACCGAAAAGCAGAAATGGATAGATGGACTGCCCGAATACGGTAGGCAATGGGTCGAGCGTAACGAGGCGAAAGGCCTACCGGCAGGCAGAATGCTACGGCTAGTAATGGAAGGGGTCCGCCGTGCCGGTCTGCAGCCTCAACGAGATTGGGATCACTACAAATGAGCGTACAAGGGTCGTAGTGGAGACCCCTAACCCACAACGCTCAGCTTCATTGGAAAGTACGGGCAGTCGAGCCTTCACACATATAAGTTTGCAGCTAGTGCGGGCATCAGCACTTTTGATCGTATCGTTGGTGGTTCTGATCACACTAGATGTCTTTAGCCGCGCCGTGCTTAGCGAACCACTGCGGGGGGTACCAGAGCTAGTGTCTTTGATTGTTCCAGCAATCGTATTTCTCGCCTTAGGTCATTTGTTCGTCGAGAACAAGTTAATACGATCGGATGTCCTCCTGCGTCTACTTGCAAAACACTCGCCAGTGAGCGCTCATCTACTCCAAAGTTTTTTTTATCTGATTGGGGCGTTGGTCATGCTCAGTATCGCGATACCCTCGATCCGATCCCTTACTTACGCCCTCACAACCAACGAATTTCTCGGAGTAGAAGGTGAATTTACAATCCCGTTATGGCCTTCAAAGTTAGTTATCCTAATCGGGTCATTGCTCCTCGCAGCCCTGTGTGCAAATGGCGCTATCGCGCACGCTAGGTCATTCGTTCGTGCGCCCTTTGTAAATGAGCGCAAACGTCAACTTATGATTTTGATCGGGTTCATTGGTAGCATGCTCCTAGTAACAAGCATCGTTCTAAGCCTCGAAAGCCGTGCTGCGATTGGCCTCGCTACGATCATTTTGCTATTCATCATGATTTACACAGGCATGCCCGTCGCATTCGCTTTAGCTAGCTCCGCTGGGTTGGGGATCGCCTTGATCAAAGGTGATATCGGTGTCTCCATTGAGACACTTGCATTAGTCGCAGACGGATCGATATCCGAATACGTATTTGCCGCAGTGCCCTTATTCGTGCTCATGGGACTAGTGGTCGGAGTAGCCGATATTGGTCGCGACTCGCTGCAGGCAACACACTGGCTGCTACGCCGGGTCAAAGGTGGAATCGGGGTCGCCACCGTTGCCGCAAACGCTGTATTTGCTGCGATCACCGGAATTTCAATTGCATCGGCAGCAATATTTAGTCGCATAGCCGTTCCGCCATTGATTGAACATGGGTTTAGGCCGCGATTCGCCGTCGGACTCGTAGCCGGGACCTCTGTACTCGGTATGCTAATACCGCCAAGTTTATTGCTGATCGTCTACGGCCTTATCGCCGAGGTGTCAATTAGCCAATTGTTTCTTGCAGCAATAATCCCAGGCCTCATATTGGCAATCGCTTTTGCAGTTGGCGTAATGATCGCAGTTGCATTTCGGTTACGCTTTGCTATCTCAGGCAAGGATCCGCCGAAAATTGAAGACACGGTCGACGCAAAATCTGCCTTGCTGAAAATAATCCCCGTCGGGGCTCTTATCGCTATCGTCCTTGGGGGTATATACGGCGGTATTTTTACGCCGACAGAAGCAGGCGCAATCGGCACGCTTGCGGCGACAGTGATTGCCTGCGCCATGCGACGCACCACCATCAGGGAACTCGCTAACCTAGCAGTTGAAGCAGCGGCAGGGTCGACATCAATATTGTTTCTGATTATTGCTGCCAGTGCGTTCGCGATAATGCTGACCCTGTCTGGAATTCCTGCTTATTTAAGCGCACAAATTGGGGGCACCGATTTTAGTCTAATCGGTTATACCGTCGGCTATCTCCTAGTGCTAATCATGTTGGGGATGGTATTAGATTCGACTTCAATTCTCTTAATCATGGTGCCGCTTGCCGTACCAACGGTCCAAGCACTCGGTGGTGATCTCATTTGGTTCGGTATCGTTAGTGTTATCGGCGTCGAGATAGGTCTACTTACCCCGCCACTTGGCCTAAGTGTCTACGCTATCAAGGCATCGATCGCCGACGACAAAATCTATCTTAATGATATTTTCATTGGCGCACTACCATTTATCTTTATTATGCTTATGGTGGCTATAACTTTGATCTTGTATCCACAACTAACATTACTATTTTAGGCATTGGTAAAAAGCAATCATGAACAGTGAGTACAATCGATGAGCTGGTGGGGGAAAATTATTGGTGGCACCTTCGGATTCATGCTAGGAGGCCCGCTTGGGGCCATGCTCGGTGCTTCGGTTGGACATAACTTCGATCGGGGTTTACAAGGCGGTCCCTTTGGTTCTGCCCACGGATCTGGACCGAATCAAGAACGTATTCAAAGTGCATTTTTCACTGCTGTATTTTCCGTCATGGGTCATGTCGCAAAGGCCGACGGTAGAGTGAGCGCTGACGAGATCGCCATGGCGCGATCAGTCATGCAGCAAATGTCGCTGGATCACAACCAGATTCGTGTCGCTATGGACTTATTCAACCAAGGTAAACACGGAGACTTTGAACTCGACCCCGTAATCGAACAGTTCAAGAGAGAATGCCATCGTCGGCGCACTCTTATGCAGGTATTCTTAGAAATCTTACTGCATGCCGCCTATGCCGACGGTGTATTACACAGCCGTGAGGAGGCATTACTAAAGGATATTTGTGCCAAGCTTGGATTCTCTAATGATCACTTCCAACAGCTCGAAGCGATGGTGCGCTCGCAGCGTTTTTTCACTGATGGTAGTCAAGCGGGCCGACCCCCAACCGCGGAATTGTTAGCCGATGCCTACACGCTACTTGGAGTTCAACCTGGCGATGACGACGCAGAAATAAAAAAGGCCTATCGACGCATGATGAGTCAACATCATCCCGATAAGCTAATGTCTAAAGGCCTACCCGAAGAAATGGTTAAACTCGCGACAGAGAAGACCCAAGAGATAAAGGCAGCCTATGATTTAATCAAAAATAATCGGCCCAATTGAGATGTTTCAATGACCTCATATCTGTCTATGTCAAAATGGCCGAATATTCTCAGGTTGAACTAAGCAGTCAATGGCGCCTGCGAAACTGTGGCTCCGGCGGAAGACATATTCGTCGCTGGCTCAATCGGGTATCGCTCACGTCCAGCCTAACCAACAGCACCGTGCGCGGTACAAAGGGCGTGATCGCGAGTTTTTTCGACGAATCCTTAGTAAATTTAACTGGAGTGGCAATATTCCAACGTGCCGCTGGGAGTTGGTATCAGTAAAAGGAAAATAATCTATGGAAAACCTCTTTTCCATTGACGGAAAAACTGCCTTGGTCACCGGCGGATCGCGAGGCATAGGCCGTATGATTGCACGCGCTTATGTTGATCACGGCGCCAAGGTTTACATCTCCTCACGCAAGGCGGAGATATGTCAAGCGGTGGCCGAAGAGTTTTCGGAAATCGGAGAGTGTATTGCGCTACCCGCTGATTTATCGAATACGGATGAGATCGAACGACTCGCAAACGAAATGGGTGAGCGTGAAAGTCAACTTGACGTTCTAATCAACAATGCTGGCGCAACATGGGGCGCCAGCATCGATGAATTCCCAGAAAAAGGTTGGGATAAAGTCATGGATCTGAATGTAAAATCCGTTTTCTTTCTCACCCAAAAACTGCTGCCCTTACTCGATGCAGCGGCGAGCAGAGCGGATCCAGCGCGGGTGATTAACATCGGATCGGTTGATGGATTACATTTATCTAAGTTTGAAAATTTTTCCTACAGCCCGTCAAAAGCTGCTGTCCACCACCTTACGCGAATGACGGCAATTCACCTCGCATCGCGCAACATTACAGTCAATGCGATTGCACCCGGCCCGTTTGAAACTCCGATGATGGCGCCGATGATAGAGCAAATGGGCGATACTATCCGAGCGTCGGTACCTTTACAGCGTTTTGGAGAACCAGAAGACATTGCAGGTCTCGCTATTTTTCTAGGTGCGCGTGCTTCAGCGTATATTACAGGCTCCGTGATCCCTCTCGACGGCGGGATCATTGCCGCAAGTTAGCACTAACTAGATTGGTCATAAGAATGAATTCGAATAAGTCTGCGACTACCCTGGAGATTGTCTCCGACGTCGTCTGCCCGTGGTGCTACATCGGCAAACGGCGCCTCGATCGAGCGTTAGAGTTGTTGGGATCAGCTAATCCGATCGCGGTACGCTGGAAACCATATGAGTTGAATCCAAAGATGCCCGCTGGAGGCTTGGATCGGAGAAGCTACTATACACGTAAATTTGGCTCCGCGGCATACGCCGAAGATCTCATCGCGAACATCACTGCCAACGCCCACAACGATGGCCTGCCAATGGAGTACGCCAATATTAAGCGGGTACCGAATACGCGCATCGCACATCGGCTAATCTGGTTGGCGGAACGATTCGACTGCCAAGATGCCATCGTCGACGCGCTATTCCAAGCCTACTTTGTTGATGGCGCTAACATAGAAGACCGGGTGGTGTTGCTCAACATTGCAGTTGGCACGGGAATTTCAGACAAGGTCGTTAGTCATTTTCTAGACAGCGACGAGGGACTCGACATCATCGCAACTGAGATAAAGGCAGCGCACGACGCTGGCATTCAAGGGGTTCCTGCTTTCGTGCTAAACGGGCATTTTTTGTTTTCTGGCGCTCAATCACCTGAAACAATATCGTTGACAATCAAGCGAGCAATTGCAAAGGATCTGTAGGTAACCCGGCGCGATACACTCAAACCAAAGCTGCTGCGCTATAGAATTCGTAACTCCAGATAATCCAAATCACGACCTGGATAGTGAACAAAGTTGCTCGAATAAGGATCGCCGGCAACGACACCGACACCATATGGACGATGGATTGCAGAATCCTAGAGCCAAGGATCACCATAGCAAGCCCGTCGGTAATCTCACTTTGACCAATCGCAATACCGTAGATCAATAAAGTACTAGGTATAACTAGCCATTCAAGACTATTTGCTTGTGCCCGGGTAATACGTTGAGAAGTTCCGCCCAGATCGATGCCTTGCTGATCGAACACTAATTGGCCACCCAAAGCATATCTAGTGCGAGCGGCCAGCAATACCAGCATTAATATGATAGACCAAATGATCAAGCCAAATAGACAGATGATACTTGCACTCATAATGAATACCTCCCGCGACAAGGCCATGTGATCTTGTGCGTTTTGCAATAGGACTGTCGGGACCGGGTCTTCAGCTACTCCCTACCCCTCAGTTAAACTGGAACGCAGATACTTTCTACACATCACACGATCATTGAAAATACGGTCACCTCTACCGCCGGCGCCAACTGCCACCATCAATGGCAATAAATACTCTTCGCTAGAGTCCTCGCTACGCCTTATGGCTACCGTCACACGTTGGAGAAGTTTTTGTAGCCTTACAACCGCAAAAAAATACTTTCTTAGATTCCGCCGCATCAAACTTTACCGGCGTAAACTCTGTCCCAGAATGCGCGCCGTCACAAAATGGTTGCTTAGCACTTTTTCCACACGCACACCAAAAATAAGACTTACCGTCCTCCACGTCGATCGCAAATGGCACATCTGCCGCTCTTACTGCTTCGCTCATTTTCTCCCCCCGTATGAGTAGTTTATTTATTTTCATCCGGATCGCCACGCGGCGACGAATGCAACTTTAGCTACAAACTGCACACAATGCTACGCAAGTTATATTACTGCTACATTTGATTACTATCCGACCTTGGTTCTGCACGCTGCAATTAGAATAACTATTGGTCTCTGTCGGTGGGTGAATGTCGATAAATTAAAATATCAGCATTCGGGCCGCATTAATCCCCAGGAAGGTTGCAAACACCCGTTTTACCATCACCTGGCTATACCGATGAGCAATCGCAACACCAAGGGGTGCGGTCAAAAGCGTCATCGACACAATTAGCGTAAAGCCCAGCAGATTCACGTAGCCAAACGACCAGGGTGCGAGATCTGGTAACCCCCATCCGCCAAGCACAAACCGGACCGTCGCCGGTACGGCAGCCATTGAACCCATCAGCGCCGCTGCGGCGACGGCCTGGCGTACCGGTATGCTGAATAGCGTCATTAGTGGCACCCCAAGGCCAGCGACGCCAACTCCTAACATCGCAGAGACCAAACCGACGATACCGCCCCCCGCCACCCGTGTCAGGCGGCCCGACGGTACTCTACTGTCCCACTCACTAAGGCCAAACGCCATGTTTACTGCCAAAAGCGCTGTCAACAACGCGAACGCAGTGATCAGAATGGACGTGTCGATCCGATTCGCAACTTCGGCGCCAAGGAGAGCACCTAAAATAATCCCGGGAGCCCATGACCTAACCTGCCGAAAATCAAGCGAACCGCGTCTATGGTGACTCAGGCTCGAGCGCGTTCCGGTGACGACGACGGTTGCGAGCGAGGTCGCGATAGCGCTGCGGACCGCAGTGGCTTCGTCCGCACCGAGATATTGAATAAGTTCGAACAGTACTGGGACCAGTATCAAACCTCCACCGATACCGAGCAACCCGCCAAGTACCCCGGCAACCGCGCCCGTTGCCAACACCGAAATACAAAAAGTCAAAAGCTCTAGGGTCAACTGGGATCCTCTAGCGGCATCGCAAAACTCAATTCATGACTATCAGGATCCGTAATGTGGAAATAGCGCTCTCCCCAAACAGCATCATGCGGTGGTGCCTCCGGACAAAATCCTGCGGCGACAGCGCGTGCGTGGATCCCGTCGACATCTTCGACATAGAATATGGCGCGACCCCACCAAACCCACTCTCTGCGGTCCGGCTGCTTTATAATGTTTAAGAACTGATCGCCAACATGAAACGAGGTGAAAGTTGACTTACGACTACCGTATTTGATCCCAAATCCAAGCGCTGAATAGAAGTCCACCGCACGGCTCATATCGTGGGTCGCGAGCGTTAGAGCACTGATACCCAATATTCCCGACATTGACTCTAGGCCTCTTGGACGAAATGCAGACTATAATGCAGCCTTAAGAATAGCGTATTTCATTAACCGAGGCTCAACACGACTCGACCTGCGTGTTAAATGTGACGGCATCCTAATCAACCAGACTACTGATAACGTATTGGACAAACTATGCCAGACTCAAAAGCGCCACTAGAGGGCATCAAAGTAATCGATTGCTCGCGCGTGTTGGCCGGCCCTTATTGTTGTGAATTACTATCTTTACTCGGCGCCGAAGTGATCAAAATCGAAAATCATGCGGGCGATGAAGGTCGTATGTGGCCGCCTCATAAGGGCGACATGGGTAGCTCCTTTCTCGGCCTTAATGCGAACAAACGGAGCGTCGCTGTCGATCTAAAAACACCGGAAGGTGTCGACATCGTAAAAAGCCTCGCGGCTAAAGCCGATGCCCTGGTGGAGAATTTCAAGACCGGGGACATGGAACGTTTCGGTCTCGGTTACGATGATCTTAAGACCTTAAATGAGCGCTTGGTTTATACTTCAGTCGCCGCTTTCGGCCGCATAGGGCCGAAAGCCAAAGCACTTGGCTATGAAGCGTTATTACAAGCCTATAGTGGTGTCATGGGGATCACCGGTGAGCCCGGCGGCATGCCGGTGCGCTGCGGCGTTTCGTTTCTGGATATGGGAACGGGCGTAATGGCCGCATTAGCCACCGTCACAGCACTTTTCCGCCGTGAATTCACCGGCACAGGCGGTCGCTGCGTGACCTCGTTGTTAGGTACTTCGCTTGGTCTAATGAGCAATACTGTGGCGAACTTTTTGCAACATGGCTATATGCCAAAGCGTCTCGGTACGGCACACCCACAGGTTGTGCCCTATCAAGTTTATCCGACCAAAGATAGTTTCATATTTATCGCAAGCGCAAACCAGAATCTGTTTGAGAGATTATGCCGTGCGATCGGTCGAGAAGAAATGATCGACGATCCAAGATTCGCGAGTAACGCAACCCGGGTAACCCACAGAGATCAATGCCTAAGGGTTATTTTCGATCGCTTAGCCGAAATGGAGACAGCGCCTCTAATGGAGGCGCTTGATGATCATGGTGTTCCTTATTCACCTGTTAACACGCTCGAGTCCTTATGGGCCGATGGCCAAGTAGAAGCCATGGGAGTACTCGAACATGGAACCGATCCAGCCTACGGTAATTTCCAGATCATGGGACTACCGTTTAGCATAACAGATCACGATCGCGGCCTCTCCCGAACCGCACCGCGTATCGGCGAACACTCGTGCGAAGTACTAAGAGAACTCGGCTACGATGAGAAACGTATCGAGCATCTGATCAAAAATAAGGTCATTATCGCGAGCTAGCGTGTATAAAATTTTTGTATTAACAACATCATTAACTACCTCGGGTTCCATTCGCACGACGCCGACAAAAACCGAGATCCTTGAATCGATTTCCCGACTTTTTTAAGGATAAAATTTTTATGGCATATTCTGCGAACTACAATCAGTTTAAATTCCCGGAACACAACGGCAATACCTTTGGCGGCAAACGCGTTTTGATAACCGGGTCAGGAAAAGACGGAGGCATAGGCCAAGCCTTGGCCTTAGCAGCAGCGAACGGTGCCGAAGCTGTCGGCGTACACTTCCACAGCAGCTATCGTGACGGCTTTGATCTCGTTGCCGCGATTCGTGATCAAGGTGTCAAGGCTTTCGCCATGCAGGCCGACGTCACCAACACGCGAGACTTGTGGGCATCGCGTAGCTACGTGATCGAGCAGATGGGCGGCAAGGGTCCGGACCTCATCGTGTGTAATTCGGGCCTCACTGAGAAAGGTTATCGCTTTGGTCGTGCATTGCCCGAAAACAAAGACGAAAGTCGTGGCGAACGACGTGCTCGGGTGCGGCGTGACTTCATCGACAACCTCGGTGAATCAAGTCTTGTATTGAATACAAAGATCGACGGATTCGTAGCCATGACTCACCTATGGGCCGGCGAGGCGGTGTATCACAAACAACCCTTGCAGTTCATTTATATCTCATCGATGCAGGCGATCGAGCCCGGTGTGTCAGTGCCCGGTTATGTCGTGGCAAATTGGGCAGTACTCAAATTACCCGAAGTGCTTAAGGTTAATCTCGGGCGAACGGCAGATATGGTCAACGCATCGTGTCTTATGCTGCCGTTTGTCCGCACCGGCATGACTGAGGCATATGCCGACAACCCAAATGTCTTCGGCCGCTGGCAACCACGTATGCTAGAACCTTACGAAGCGGCACACGGAGTAACGCAGCTACTTGGAAACAAGCCAGAAGATCTAAATCTCGGACACTATAAGCTTGCGGTCTCGGGTACGGCTGAAGATATCACGTTAAAGTGGACGCAAATCATGATTGACGTAAGCGAGCGAGATCTGTAATAGAATTTAAATATTTTCGATAGGAGACCGCAATTGAGATTAAAAAAAGCCCGCTTAGAACCTCAAGAAGCAGATATGTGGGATGATAAAGTTAAAGAAATTATGCGCCCGTTTGTCGAACAAGGATCAGACTACAATATCTTCAAAACATTAACCCATCATCCGGACCTCATGCGACGCTGGATGGTCTTCGCCAATCATATACTGTTTAAATCAACCTTACCGCTACGCGAACGCGAACTCGTCATCTTACG
Organism: uncultured Enterobacteriaceae bacterium; assembly: GCA_964342175.1. GTDB lineage: Bacteria > Pseudomonadota > Gammaproteobacteria > UBA11873. The sequence continues at coordinate 11,826 of CAYFFH010000060.1, forward strand.
CATCGGATATCTATGCAACGCTGGATACGAATGGGGTCAGCATGTCCAAATAGCGCGTCGTGCTGGCATGAGTGACGAAGAGATCTTGAGCACGAAGTCAGGTCCCGAAACCCCGGGGATCACTGAGCGGGATCAATTACTCATGCAAGCAACGGATGAATTACATGCTGAGTGCCATATCACCGACGAAACTTGGGCGTCATTATCAGAGCATCTCGATAAAAAGCAGTTGATGGATCTTGTGTTTACCGTCGGTCAGTATAACCTTGT
>CAYFFH010000061.1:0-12058 GCA_964342175.1 uncultured Enterobacteriaceae bacterium
ACGATAAGATTACTGCGTGGCGGGATTACTTCTGCATGCGTCAGTTTAGCGAGGGGACTGGAATCGAATTTTAACGCGATGAACTCTAGGGTTTGTAGTGTATCGGTCCGAGTTCCGTCTATTTTCGATGCGTGTGATCGGAGCCAGAGATTTCTGTGGCAAATGTGGCGGCGAGGTTGTTTTTAAGATAATCGGCTCGCCAAATAACAAGCACTGAGCTGGCAGGCCTTAAACTATGGTTTATGTGATTAAAGTGGGCCAGGACGGATCGGATCTTTGCCGTCCCAATTTTTGGCTGCATCCTCAACCAGGTCAAATAGATCGATGAAGATAGATTTCCGTTCCCACAGCTCTACAAAGTGGCCTATGGTATTTACGGTATCAAAATACGTTAATTCAGCTCCCGCGATGTCGCAAACAAAGGCAGCTTCATGGCCGCGCGCTTTGTATTCAGCACAGGTTGTGCCGTAGTCGCTTGGCATCAATCCAAAGTGATGGACTCCTTCGCGAGGGGCGTCAAGAAATTCTTTATACACAGACGGAGCATCATTGTGTTGATAGATAAGTTCGATCTGCAATGCACCACTATTTCCAAGGGCTAGAGTGACGTCTACGTTGGCCGGGTTACCGCGATACAATTGATTAGATAGCGGGCAATGTTCAAATATAAAAAATGGACCAGCTGCCAGCACCTCCGTCCAGTATTTAAGGGCTGCCTCGAGGTCGCGAACGACGTATGCTAGCTGGCGGATGGTATATAGGGGTTGTGACATCTCGATTCTCCGGACATTGACATGGACACTACCAATGAGTGGGCGGCGTCGGTTTTAATATTTTTTCCTGTACCGAATCCTATTATCGTGAGAAGAGTACTATAATACCGTAAGTTCCCTTATCCATCTGTGTGCTTTTTCGAACATGGCTCAAATAAATCGCAAAGCCAAATTTAGTATTGGTCAGATCGTTCGCCACCGATTGTTTCCATTCCGCGGAGTGATTTTTGACGTTGACCCGACGTTCAATAATACCGAGGACTGGTGGTTATCGATTCCTGCTGAAATGCGGCCCAGGAAGGACCAACCCTACTATCACTTATTTGCGGAAAATGCCGAGACGACATACGAGGCTTATGTGTCCGAGCAGAATTTACTAGAAGATACTAGTGGCGAACCTGTTCGCCATCCATTGGTGCCCGACTTTTTTGAGGACCTAGACGGATCCGTGTATTCGTATAAAGAGCAGCAAATGCATTAATTCGCCTGCGGAGAAAGACCCATCAATCGCTACTACTTATTGCACGGTGCTGCACCGGCATTCGCGGCTGCGTGTTGTTTCGGCTGCATGGCAGCACTTGTGAAACTCGCTTCAGCAGAAGCGTCGTTCCATTCGCTTGTTTTTCTTCGTGCTTTTTTCGGACTATGCGTGGTAGCACCTTTTGCGTTTAGTAAGGGAATTCATTTCTTAAAGACTGCCCGGACACGGTTGCATATCCTCCGGGCGTTTGTCAGCGCCTGTGCTTTGTCATGCTTTTACTTTGCTGTGAGTGAGATCGGGTTGGCCGAATCCCTTGTTCTTAATGCAAGCTCTCCGTTATTCATTGGTGTTATTGCAATTTTCTTGCTTGGTGAGAATCTGGACCGGCGCACCATCTTTGCGCTGGGAATCGGATTCTTCGGAGTGGTGCTGTTGCTGAAACCTAGTGTCGGGATGTTTCAAGTCGGGGCGATTGTGGGAGCTTTCGCAGGTGTATTCATCGCCCTCGGTAAGATTTTTATTCGTAAAATGGCTGACACGGAACCAGTTTTACGGATCGTATTCTATTTCGGGGTGTTTTCGACCCTGATTTGCTTTGCGCCGATCATATGGTTTTGGGAAATACCATCACGCTTTGTAGTCGTTTGTATGTTAGTCGGAGCTGCCTTGGGGACAGCAGGGCAAATTTTTCTCACCTATGCCTTCAGCCACAATCGTGCAGCTAGAGTGGCACCATTCACTTACGTTTCTGTCGCATTTGGTGGTGTATTAGGTTGGGTTTTTTGGGACGAGTTGCCGGATAATCTGACTATCGTTGGCGCAGTGTTCGTCATTATCGGCTGTCTCGCAATGTTATCGCAGCCACAACAAACCGATCCGTGGTTCGAATCAAAATCGTTCAACAACGTGCCCTAATCAACATTAGCCGATTACGAGGTGCCGACCTCCAATGACAATTAGCATTGAAGGCTACCTTAAATTCGATCCTCCTAAACACGAACAACGTAGGGCTAGGAAGATCGGGAGTAGATAGAAACCATTGTTACTACCGTTATCGGTTGTGCGTCGTTCCGCTGCCCTTACTCAAGCGCTCGGCAATTGCGAGGATGCGATATTGCGATCGCAGGACTGGCTTTTCTATGAGTTTGTCGTCAACCACGAGCAGTCCGGTATCAGCCTTTTCGAACGCTTCGGTTATTCGCTTGGCATGCGCTATCTGGTTATCACTGGGGCTGAAATGTTGCTCGATAATTGGCAGTTGCTTTGGGTGGATAGCTCCTTTCCCTGTCATGCCAATTTCAGCAGAGGCCTTAGCTTCTTTCTCAAGTCCGTCCATGTCGGAAAGGTCAAGGTAGGGCACATCGATCAAATCGACCTGAGCTTTCGCAGCTGCATGAACTAAGCGAGTCCGCGCATAGAGCAAAGCTCCCCACGATGGTTCCACTCTTAGTTCTGCAGCCATGTCCGCACCGCCAAATAATAGCGCGTCGATGCGGCTGCTGGATTGGGCTATTTCGTGGCATGCTTCAAGACCTTCGTTCGTCTCAATGATTAGCTGTAGACGGATTGGGTGGTCGATTCCATCGAGGATCTCCGCGAGAAGACGTACTTCGTCGGGAGATTTCACTTTCGGGAGCATTAGCCCAGGGGGTGGGGTGGTTGCCTTGAGAATCGTAAGAACGTCGGCGAGCCCATCCGCCGTCCGTAATGAATTAATCCTCACGAGCATTTCCGGGCTCGCCGGATCACGGTTCTGTGGGTATTGGGCGAAATGAGCTATTGTTGAGGTCCGAGCCTTTACTTTGTCTTGCGGGGCGATGGCGTCTTCCAGGTCAACGCAGATTATATCCGGATTTGCCGCTAATGCCTTAGGGAGCAGGTCGAGTCCCGTGCCTGGAACAAAAAGAAAGCTGCGTCGGGGGCGGACAGTGGTTGTCAAATTGTGTTCCAAGTCGAAGCTCGCCTTCCGGTCATTCAAAAACTATTCTACTATCTTACGATCTCTTATTTAGGTTTTGGTAACTTTGCTTCTTTTGGCTCTGTCGGGCCATTTGCCTCAGTCCAAGCGGTATACCCGCCCGCCATGTGCGCTACCGGTGCGAGCCCCATACGGTGGACCGATTGGGCAGCTAAGGCAGAGCGCATACCGCCTGCGCAGTAGAAGATGAATTTCTTCCCTGAGCCAAATTCTTCCCGGTAATAAGGACTTTTGGGATCTACCCAGAACTCAAGCATGCCGCGTGGTGCGTGTGAGGCGCCGGGAATGGTGCCCTCGCGCCACAGTTCGCGAATATCGCGAATGTCCACTAATTGTACGTCGGGATCGTTTTTAACAGCCATAACTTGATTGACTGACATAGTTTCGATTTCTTGTTCAGCTTCTTTACAGAGCTCTTCTATACCTTTCGTGATCATTTCTTCTCCTCCTCCCAAATAGTATTTTGAGTAGATTCTATTCGTCTCACATAATGTAGTGTGAGCAGTTTCGCGAAAATTTTAGCAGGCTAATTAAGTGCGCGCTCGATTTGGCGATGATTTCATTGCCCAACGAACTAGTAGCAACCGAAACAATGGGTCCTACCGTAGCGGCGAGGGACTATTCAAAACTTCATTCACCAGCCAGTGGTGTGGGTTAGAATGACCCTTATTTAATAATATTGATTGTTCTTAGGGACACAGCTTTATCGGCCATGGTGGCAAGGATTGAAGACAAATATTATGTTAGAACAAGTTAAAGAGCTCGCGGAAGAATTTCGCTTTTCACAGCATTTAGGCGTGAAATTAGTTTTGGCTGAGACGGATCGCGTAATTCTCCAGCTTCCGTATAACGAATATTTAGGTATCGACCGAGTTGGTGGTGGCGCGATCAGCGCCTTAGTCGATATTGCGGCAAGTTGTGCATTTTGGTCCAATGACTCAGTTAGTATTGATTCCCGCGGTGCTACGATCGGTTTCAGCATTAACTTTCTTCGTCTTGTAACCGCGGAAGATATATGGGCAACTTCAACGGTACGGCGCCGTGGTGGCAGTATATGTGTAGCTGATGTCAGTGTTAGGAACGGGAATGGCGAAGAGGTTGCGATTGCTGTCGTAACGTACAAACTCTCTACGTAATTCTCAGTATGATCGGCTGCAAAAACTCTTGAGTCGGCATACTGATGGGATATCGCTTCTAAGCTAGGGTAGCTCATTTCATAGGTGTTACATATTGTGAATTCTGCAAGTGCTCTGTCAACATCCCCGAGGACCGATTGGTAAATGTTGGGGTGAGAATTCGATCTAGTGCTTGTTACTCTGGTTACTTTATATTGTTTTATACGTTACAGGGCCGCATGATCGAGGCAATATGAACCGGAAGCGGACTAGCTACATGAACTGTTGTGCAAGTACCAATAGGAGGAATATCTATGAGCGACCTGTACGCCGATAGTCATCGCGAATTGCAAGATCAATTTGACACACGGCGTTTAGCCGATCGTCTCGAAGAAATGATTGTTGCTGATGCTATAAGTGAAGATGATAGAATTTTTATTGAATCGCGCGAATTTTTCTTTTTGTCCACAGTTAACCCTGATGGGCAACCTACAGTCTCTTTTAAGGGCGGGCCGGTTGGGTTTGTTAAGGTCGTTAATGAAAGTACGATTGCTTTTCCGAGTTACGATGGAAACGGTATGTTTTACTCAATGGGTAATCTCGCCGTCAAACCGGAGATCGGGATTTTGTTTATCGATTTTGAGAGGCCCCATCGGGTTCGTTTCCACGGTCGTGCCTCGATTCAGGACAACGATCCGTTGCTTGAAAAATATCAAGAGGCCGATCTCGTTGTTCGAGTGGAGCTATCAAAAATGTGGATAAACTGCCCACGTTATATACCGAAATTCATCAAAGTCGAATCGTCGCGCTATTTGCCAAAACCCGGGCGCGAGACTCCTTTAGCAGGGTGGAAGCGGATCGATGCTGTCCAAGATGCGTTGCCGGAAAAGGATGTGGGTCGACCGGAGCGCGAAGGTGGTGTAATCACGATGGATCAATGGGCAACCTTGAAGCAGAAAGGTGAGGGTTGACCTAGCCGATTCGTAATCGGCTGCACGTCTACAACTTCTCCATGTTGTTGTTTTAAGTCGAAGTAATGGATCCATTGAGTCAAGGCGTGATCGGCGCAGCTGCGCCACTGGCAGTAAGCAAAAAAGATGGTTTACTTGCCGGTTTACTTGGGTTGCTTTCTGGCATGGCTGCAGACATTGACGTTTTAATCAGGTCGGATACTGACCCTATATTATTTCTAGAGTTCCACCGTCAGTTTACCCATTCATTAATTTTTATTCCCGTCGGTGGGTTCATTTGCGCGTTGGTGCTGTATGCATTATTTGCACGCCGGCAACTCAGTTTCACCCGCACATATCTTTTCTGTACTCTAGGTTATGCGACGCACGGACTACTAGATACATGTACTTCTTATGGAACACAATTATTTTGGCCGTTCAGTTCCATACGGATTGCCTGGCACAATATTTCGATCATCGATCCGTTGTTCACGCTACCAATCCTGTTTTGTGTAGGCTTTGGAATGGTCCGACGAAATCCTCGATTAGGATGGAGCGGGTTGCTCTGGGCAGTGGTATATCTTAGCGTTGGTGCGCTTCAACGCGAACGCGCCGAAGCGATTGCCTTAGAATTTGCGCTAGCACGCGGGCATACATCAGTGAAGGTTGAGGCAAAACCAAGTTTCGGTAATTTGGTACTTTGGAAAAGTATTTACGAATATAACGGTCACTACTATATTGATGCGGTAAGAGTTGCGAAGACGTCTAAGGTTTTTCCCGGGGAGACAATCGCAAAGCTCAATTTAATACACGACTTTCCGTGGCTCGATCTAACTTCACAGCAGGCGCTTGATGTCGAACGGTTTCGCTGGTTTTCCGACGGTTTTCTGGCGAAGTCGAGGACAATCGAAGATTTGATTATCGATATGCGCTACTCAATAGTGCCGAACCGGGCCGATGGTCTATGGGGTATCAAATTGTCTCGCGGGGCGTCAGTAGACGCTCATGTTGACTACCACGTGGAGCGCGACATGTCCGAGGCTAGCAGAAACACATTTCTGGCAATGGTTTTCGACAAGAAATAATCGAAATCATTCTTTGCATCCCATATGGCGGAGTGGAATCTTTTTTTCATAAATTTAATCGATACCAAGTTATACCCTTGATCGATATTTGAGGATCTGAGCATTACCGAGGTATTTTCGTCACCGTGTTGCTGCGTTAGTTCGCAGCACCGGTGCGAAATGCCTGTGCCGATAAACCGGCGGCGGTGCCGCTTGCGTAATTTGCGTAACGCGGTAGAAAGTATTCGAGATCGTGAGCTGTTGTTTGCACCGAAGGGCGGGCACCGAATGCTGCAAACCACTGGCTTAGCCGAACGCATGTATCTGGCAACATCAGTCCGCGATAGTGTTCAAATACGCCGATCCGTTCAAAAAATGGCCACATTGCCGCATCAGCCAGTGTTGGCTCTGCGCCGAGCCAATACGGTCCATTACTTTGAATCAATTCGAGACGACGCTCCATAAACTCAAATCCGCTTACCACTTGCCTACGTAAATCGGTTTGAGTGTCCTCGTCCTGCTCGAACAAAAGTTTATAAAAAATTGGTAAAAATATATTATCGAAGTGACGAATTTCGTTGCGCATTACGGCACGCCCACGTTCACCAAGGGGTTGTAAAGCGATCCCCGGAAAGCTTGCATCGAGATATTCGTTTACTGTCGCTGATTCCCACAAAATAAAGTCGCCATGTCGGATAACGGGGACTCTATTGGTCGGTGTTAGCTCGGCGAGCCAAGCCGGTTTGTTTTCAAGATCGATCTCTATTTGATCATGCGCGATCGCCTTTTCACAAAGCACGATCCGTGTGCGTTGCGCGTATGGACAAACCTCAGCTGTGTAGAGGGTCAATCGTGTCATTAATGAGATACCTGACTACCGATTCTACTATTGACGGATCGGTTCCAGAATCACGACTGGAATTTCGCGATCACCTGCTTTTACTTGGTAGTCACCAAAGGGCGGGTACATTGCGACCATTTGTTCCCAAATTGCCTCTCGTTCCCCACCTGCGGCTACTCTGGTCTTCGCCTGAAAAACATCACTCGCCACTTGCGCTTTTATTTCTCCTTGCGCCCTAATGTTGTGATACCAACCTGGGTGTTTTGGATCGCCTCCTTTGGAGGCAATAATAGCGTAACCGTCATCGACCTTGCCGTATAACAATGGCATTACGCTTTCGTTTCCAGATTTTCGTCCGATTGTGGTTAGTAACAATGTGGGCAGTGGTCCTGGACCGCCAGCAAACGTAGAATCCCATAAATGACCTTTTTCGGGATCGTTCAGATAAAGATCGCGGTGTTCTGCAATCCAGCCGGTCGCACTGGCCTCGATGATTGGGTCGCTCATTGTTGTGCTTCTCCATATTGAATCCGAGAGTCGTTACTATAACTCGAATCACGAAGTTTGTGAGCAGAGTTTTATAACGACATTGACTTTATGCTGCCTACTCCGAGTGTGGGACATGTGGTGCCTAACGTGCGAAGAGAGCTAAGTTCAAGGCGAAGGTGAAGAGTGGGACGGTTTGTATATCAATCGCTGGCGTCTTATGTCTTCATTTTATCATCTTGGTTTGTCAAGTGCTGGCCTACTCGACAGCGGCGCAATAGCCGGGCGTGTAGTTTGCTCAGCTTTAGTCCAAGTTATTAGTGCTCTTGGGTTGTCGCTCCAATGCTGCGACGAATATGTCACTCAGGCAGTAATAACTTGCTGAGTTCCGGAATAGCTGCAACCTCATAGTCTGGAGGTGGAATTTCGTCGGGTAGTAGTTGGGCTCGTGCATTTACCCATGCGACATCGAGGCCAGCGCCACGGGCGCCAAGAACGTCGTCGACAACAGAGTCGCCCACATAAAGCACGGTTTCCGGACTTGCAGAAAGCATTGCCAATGTATCTAGAAAAATATTTGCGTGAGGCTTCCGCCAACCATGTTCATCTGAGATAACGATCGGATCGAAGTATAATGCGGCGCGATCACGTTTCAGAATCCTACGTGCAGTCGGGCCGTGATCAAAATTAGACAGCAGCCCGATAGGATAACGAGTGCTTAGACGGGCGAGAAAATCAATATGTGCGACTGGAACCTCGACGGCCTTTGCCAGTTGCTCCATATGTAATAGCGATAGCATTCTAGCTATTCGTGACGTGTCCGGTGTCGCTCGATAGCCTAGCTTGGTAAGGGCCAGCATAAAACGTTCAATAGAGGGGATTTCTCGCATATCTCGTTCGCGTCTTATTGCGAGTTCGTCGTTTGCCGTTGCTAAACTATCCACGAATGCCTCGAACGAGGCTTCAGTCACTTGTTGTTCAACGGTTTCCTTCAATACGCCCATAGTTGAATGCGATGTCTTGCCGCGCCACTCGAATATAGGCATGCGATCTGATCGCCACAGAGCGACGGTGTTGAATAGATCAAATACGACGGCTTTATATTGTTTCACGGTAATGGTGTGATGCTTGATGTAGATTTTCTAAGGCAGCGCTAGGATATACTGTTCGAGATTATTATATAACTGCCGGGCCAGATGTTCTGGATGTATAGAAAATCTAATTGGTTGATTAACCAAGCTAAAGGGGTGCCACTATGGGAGATAGATTTTTTTCTGATGCCGAACTACGTGAGATGGAACGACGTACGGTCGACCGACTTGTCGATGCCATCGATTCTGGTGACGCCGATAAGGCTAAGAAACTTGCCAAACGTATGTATAACGAGTTCCTATCGATGCACGATTTGTATCGTAACTGGATAACCTCAACGTTGAGCGAGGTAGGTCGACGTTTTGGCGATGAAGATCTTGAAGCGATTATGGTAGAAGGAGTGCGTGCTTGGTGGAAACCGATCGTGGACAAGCTTCCAAAAGAGCCTGAAGCTATGCCCGCGAAAGTGAAAATGTTCGTGTCTGGACTGCAGGGACACTTGCAACCACTCGAGATCACTGAAGATGATGAGAAAGTCGAAATAAAAATGTGCCCTTGTGGCAGCGGCGGGCGTTTAGTTCAAGAAGGGAAATACGAAGGGCCGGAAGCATTTTTGACCATAAAAGATGCGCAACCCTTGACATACGGGCGTAAAGACTTTCCAGTCTACTGCGCGCACGAATATGCAATGGAAAAAGTAGACATCGAAGAAAACGGCAGACCATTTGTGGTTGTGGAGCCGGCCGCACGACTTGGGAAGGAGTATTGCACAATGGTAGTGTACAAAAACCCTGACGAAGTTCCGCTGCGATATTACGAACGGCTAGGAATTGAGAAACCAAAATAGGACAACTACATCGAAATCGCTAAATTATTCTGACGGAAACTAGCATTAAGTCGGCGTTAGGGTTGCGCGACTTCAAGTCTGGAGCAGACTTTGCGATTACTATTACCATGCAATCGTATATTGAGCATAAGTACCGTGCTTCGAAAAAGGTTATCAGATCATCTCCGCTACTGTGAGTAACTAATTGAACGCAGATTTAAAAATACTATTAACTAACGACGATAGCCACGACTCGCCATTGTTCCTCCAAACGATTGAGGTCCTCGCAAGTATTGGTAAAGTAGAGATCGTTGTGCCGGCATCGGAACAAAGTTGGAAGGGCAAGGCAATGACCCGAGTCGGGCCGTTGTATGCCGATCGTATTGATTTGCAAGGGTCGCCGGCGTGGTCAATTACAGGCACCCCGGCAGACTGCGTCAATATAGCAATCCATAACCTTTTGGCGGAACGGCCGGATATCATCGTGTCAGGAACTAACATCGGGAAGAACGTCGGGACAGGTTTTATATTTTCTTCAGGTACGGTGGGCGCATGCTTCGAGGCAAATATTGCTGGGTTACCCGCGCTGGCGTTGTCTCAAGAATTGGCACCATCTCAGTTTCGACAATGGATGGAAACGCGGAGCTTCCTTCCTGATACTGCAGCCGAAATTAGGCTTGGGTTAGAGAGGATGATTCCGCTTGTGTGGAGGGACTATTTTTTGCGATCAGAGCGACAGGCGACAACTTGGAATATTAATTTCCCAGCGGTCTATAGTGATGACGTCCAGATAGTCAATAGCCGCATTGGGCACACATTTTATGACCGATGTTTTACCCAGTCCGGAGATCGGTTTCATCACGACTTGTCATTGACCGATGTTGATCAAAGTCCAGATACTGACGATTGCGTGATTCGTGCCGGTAATATTAGCGCAACGGAGATCGATATACGGGCTCTTGGGCAGGGTATCAGTTAAACGAATATGTCAAAAACCTTAAGTCGGGTTGTCGATATCATTAAGTCGTTCTCAGAGGTGAGGTATAGTCGAATGAGAGCTGTGTGAATGTCCGGTAACGGGAACTGTACGGCTAAGAAACTCAACTGTGGCCGTCCCGAATATGTCATTGCGATCACCTGCTACCATATGTCCTGCGCCAGTGATATTCACATATTCGCTGTGGGGACAAGACTCGATGAATGATGCAGCACCTTCCTCGCTTAATACGTCGGATAATCCGCCGCGAACCAGCAATACTGGGATGGTGAGTATTTTGGCGCATTGCTCGAGACGCTCGCCTCGTTTTTCTAAGTCGCGTGGGGGGACTAAAAAGCGTGGATCCCAGTGCCAGCGATATTTCCCTCTCTTGTCTATGCGTAGGTTTTTTGCAAGCCCAGCTAAGTCTTTTGGTGGTGTGCGATGCGGTTGATAGGACCCGATTGCAGCCGCAACTTGCTCTAGCGAGTCATAACCCTCAGGACGACCACGCATAAAGTCATTAATTTTTTTAACACCTTCAGGTTCGATCTTGGGCGCGATATCGACTAAGACTAATGCCGTGGCATTGATCCGATCTTCACCGATTGCGACGAGACTGTTGCCACCGCCCATCGAGGCGCCGACCAATACGGGTCGTGATTCTCCTAGCATCATGGTCAATAGCTTCAAATCCTCGACCATTGCATCCTGAGTGTAGATCCCATCTGTCGCCCAATCCGAATCCCCATGCCCACGGGCATCGAAGGCAATAGCATGGTAACCCACGGAACCAAGCGTTTCGCCGGCGTTCTTCCATGCGTGTCGGGTTTGCCCACCGCCATGTTGAAGAAGCACCAGTGGTCCTGCAGGATCGCCCCAAGAATCCGCGGCCAAGGTGACGCCGTTGTCTAGTGTCCAACGGTGCATGGGCTTAGGGGTGCCGGGAATTCTTTGTCCTGCGCTCATACCTTACCTCGAGAGAGTTGTTATTTTTTCAGGAGATCCAAGATTAGCCCGGATTTAGGCCAATCACATTCGTTGCCCACAATCATCGGCTATTCTGAAAAGTGATGTGTATATGCTACAACGTATGGTATCAACTAATGATAAAATGTTTTCATCCAACCAGATAATCGAGGATTGCACAGTGCCAAAAAAGAGTTGTAACGGAATGGGGATTGGAGTTTTTCAGATCTTAACGGATCTTGATAATGGCGATCCTGCCGTGATTGCTAAGCGGGCAGAAGACTTGGGTTTTGCATCTTACTGGGTTCCCGAGCATGCGGTTATTCCCGAAGGTTCTGCGGATATTTATCCTGGTAGACAGGAGGGAAAGCCGACGCCTGGTTATCTGTTCAAGATGCCTGATCCGTTTATAGCTCTAACTCGGGCTGCGTCGCACACTACCGAAATTGGCTTAGGAACGGGTATTGCTTTGGTGCCTGAAAGGAATCCGTTGTTAGCGGCGAAAGA